>JBBSDR010001457.1:0-2486 GCA_038240465.1 Gemmatales bacterium | reverse complement strand
TCCGAGGACTCCGCGTCGCGGCTAACCAAGAGCGCGTCCGGCGTTATCGCGCCACGCGCTCCGCTCGAAGACTCGCGTCGCGGCTAACCGAAAGCCATGACGTTCCGCAAGTCCCATCATGTAATCAACTTCCGCCAGCGGCACGTCGTCGCCGATGCCGTGGTCGCGCCGGTCGCCTTCCAGCGTCAACAATACCGTCTCGCTCAAGCAGGCCAGTTGCACGCCGTCCGGCAGTCCGACGAGGTTGCCCGCGCCAAAGCGCATCGCCGGATCGGGCAGTGCCACCAGCCCGCCATCGAAGACGAACAGATCGGGCCGTGCGCGCAGCCGTTCCGAAGTATCCGGCGGCCGAGCGACATCGCAAAGGATCGTCCCGGGCGTCAGCGGCACGTCATCGAGAATCGGCCGGCCCGCTCCCGTCGCCGTGATGACGAGGTCGCACTCCTCCAGCCGCCTGCTATCCCTCGTGACATCGATCGCACCCGGCATCCACTCCAGTTCCCGGCGCAAGCTCTCCAGTCCCGCGTTCCCATTCGCCGGGTTGCCGATCAGCAGTAATCGTCGCGGCCGGGCGCGCGCGACCAGGCGAGCGCACAGTCCGCCCACCGATCCGCGCGCTCCGACGATTCCCACGACAGCGCCGGAGAGGTCGAGTCCGTGCAGTTCGGCTGCCTGACGACAGGCGGCGAAGGCCATGCCTGCCGTGAGAGAATTGCCGGTGGTGATGGCGGGTCCGCGTCCCAGCACGGAACGGCCGCGCCGGCTGAACGACGTCGTGTGTCCGCCCAGCCCAACCACCTGCACGCCACACTGCGTCGCCAGGTCCACGGCGCGGACGATGGCTGCGCCAACCTCGCGCGGGCCGCGCCGGGCCATTTCGTCCGGCAGCCAGGGAATGCCAAGGATGAAGCCATCCACGGCCCCTCCGTTCGGCGAATGGATCGTCGGCGCGCGCATGACGACGAGCGGAGGCAAGTCCGCGAGATAGTCGCCGAATCGCCGCAATTCGTTCGGAGTGAGATGCTCCAGGCCGGGATTGGTCAGGGCCAGGTCTTCGAGTCGCGTCGGATGGGTCAGGAACGCGTAACTAGGTCGGCCATTCGCCCGGCAGACGGGAGGCGGCAAACTCCGAGGCTTGCCGTTTCGCGTTCCGCCCTCCTCCAGTGCGCCAAGTGTCCGCGCCAGCGTGAGCGTGGCGTTCCAATCGAGACGAGAGCAGACCTGATCGATGCCGTCCAGCGCCAGGTCTAACTCGGCGTCACTGATAATCAATGGCGGTGACAGTCGAAGCACCGGCGCTTCGCCCAGTGTCGGCAGCGTCAGGATACTCGCCTCCTCGGCGAGAGTGGCAGCGACCGCGTAGCCATACAGTCCCTGGTTGCTCAGGAAGGAGAGAAAAATGCCGTCCTCGGCGCTGGCCGGCCTCAACTCGATGGCGGCCAGCAGTCCCCGGCCGCGTACGTCCGCAATCACGTTCGGATGCCTCACGGCCAGCTTGCGCAATGCCGTCAGAAGCCTGTCTCCCTTGCGGGCCACCTCGGCGCGGAACCCCTCGCTCGTGAGGGTATCGAGGACCGCTCTGCCGGCGCGACAGGCGACATTGTTGTTGGCGAAGGTGGACCCGTGACGCAGGCCAAAGCGATCGTCCCACCAGGATGCGGCGCACAGGCACGCCCCCAGCGGAAACAGGCCGCCGCCGAGTCCCTTCGCCAGCAGCAGCAGGTCTGGAACGACGCTCTCATGTTCGCAGCCGAACAGCGGTCCCGTGCGTCCCAGCCCGGTCTGAATCTCATCGAGGACAAGGGCCACGTCATACCGCGAACACAATTCGCGCACCCGCGCCAGATAGCCGGGCGGAGGCAGATAGACGCCGCGCTCTCCGAGGATCGGCTCCAGAAGCGTCGCGGCGACGTCCCCCGCGAGCAGACGTTCCTCAAGGGCATCCGCGTCGCCGAACGGAAGATGCTCGAAGCCGGGCGCCAGCGGGCCGAATCCCGCGGCGTGGCGTGGCTGTCCGGTCGCGGCCATCGCTCCGAGCGTCTGACCGTGATAGGAACCGAGGACTGACAGGATTACCGGCCGGCCAGTGCGTATGCGCACCAGCTTGACCGCCGCCTCGACCGTCTCGGATCCCGAGGTCGTGAACACGCAGTGAGCCATGCCGGGAGCGAGGCGCGTCAGTTCGTCCGCGAGGGCCACGGCATGCGGGGCGCGATAGGGCTGGACCATAGCCGGTTCGCCAGCTTCGAGCGCGGCGCGGACGGCGGCAACGACAGGCGGCGCATTGTGGCCCAGGACAACAGCGCCATACTGGGCGTAGCAGTCGAGGAAGCGTCGTCCCTGTTCATCGACGAGCCAGACGCCCTCGCCGCGGACAAAGGTCCGATCCAGCCGGCAGACGGCCAGCAGGCGTTGAAGCGTCGGGTTGAGAGAGCCTTCCATAGCGCGGCGTCCAGATCCTGGTGACTGGTCCTGGCGAGCGGGGG
>JBBSDR010001456.1:0-2488 GCA_038240465.1 Gemmatales bacterium | reverse complement strand
GCCTACGACACGCCAGCGCCCCGGGTTCCGCGTTCAACGAGGCCCATGACACGCCATCGCCCCGGGTTCCGAGGACTCCACCCGGGGCTTTATTCGGGTCACCCCTGCCGGGGTTCAAGATGCAAGCGGCTCCGCCTCTTCTGTCTGGAACCCTTTATGGGTGATCCGAATAAAGCCCCGGGTGCAGCGGAGTCTTCGGAGCGGAACCCGGGGCGCTCGCGTGTCATGGGAGCGCAGGGCGGAATCCGCAGGGCGGAATCCGCAGGGCGGAACCCGGAACGCGGGGCGGAACCTGGGGCGGCCAACCGTGATACCATCCATGAAACGCAGACAGTTCCTCGCAGGGACCACAGCCGGCCTCGGATCGCTCACCCTCGGCTGCCATCCCGACAACAAGGCGCACTTCGATGCGCCAATCCAGGATGAGAACGCGCTCGTTGGTCCGATGCCGTCCTATCGCGGTCCCAACGTCATCCTGATTCGCTTTGGCGGCGGAGTCCGGCGTCAAGAGACGGTCGCGGACCTGTCGCAAACGTGGTGTCCCTTCGTCATTCACGAGTTGGCGAAGAAGGGCGTCATCTTTCCCGACGTCGAGATTTCAGACTCGCCCGGCATCGTCACCAGCCACGGCCAGGGAACCCTGTACTTGCTGACCGGCCGCTATGACCGCTACGAGGATGTGAAAGGCCAGGCGTTCTCCGATCGCTTCGAGCCAAAGGTGCCGACGCTGTTCGAGTATTTCCGCCGCCACTACGACGTTCCCGAACACCAGGCGCTGATCGTCAACGGCGAGGATCGCATCAACGAGGAGTTCTACACCTTCTCGAACCACCACCAATACGGCGTCAGCTATCGTTCGACTGTCCTCAGCCTGTTTCGCTTCAAGTCGTATCTGCTGCGCAAGGAACTGGCCGGAAACGATCTCTCAGAGAAGGAACGCAACAAGAAAACGCGCCAACTCCATGAGATGGAGAACAAGGACTATCGCGTCAAGGACGCGCGCGTGGCTGGCCCGCAGTTGGATTCGTTCTGGGAGAGCTGGGCCAGCTATTATGGCTCGTCCGGCCTGAAGAACCCGCGCGGCGATCGTCTGCTGACGGCCCTGGCCCTGCGAGCCATCGAGCGGCTTCGTCCCCGGCTGATGATAATCAATTACCAGGACCCCGATTACGTTCACTGGGGCAATCCCAACTTCTACACCCGGGCGATCGGCATCATCGACGAGGGCATTCGCGAGATTCATGCCGCTGTCCAGGCGGACCCAGAGTATCGCGATCGCACCGTCTTTGTCGTCGTGCCTGACTGCGGCCGGGATAGCAATCGCCTGATGTCCGTGCCGTTCCAGCATCACTTCAACACCCGGAGCGCCCGCGAAATCTTTGCCGTCGTCGCCGGCCCCCCTCAGTGGGTGCCGCACGGCAAGACGCCGCGGACGAAGCCGCAACAGCAGATCAGCGTCGCCGCCACTATCGGCGCCATCATGAACTTTCCGACGCCGCACGCCGAACCGCAATCCCTGTTCAAGCACCTTTGAGCCACCATGTCCGAAACCGTCATCACGACAACTGCCGCGGATGGAATGCCCACTGTCCACCCGCTGAATGCCTCACAGCCACGCAAGTCCGGGCAACTCCGCTCGACCGTCATCGCGCTGATCGGCTGGACCTGGCGCATCGTCGCCGGCACGTTTCTCTGCTTCAATGCGCCGCTGCTGAGCTACCTGACAAGCATTCTCGTCGCCGGCTGGCTCAACCGCTGGATGCGCGCTCGCGTGCTGCATGCGTGGTGGCGACAGAGTCCTCTCCGGACGAGCGAGGACCCCGAAGCCCTGGGTTTGCCCTGGCTGCGGCCGCGCTGGGTGCTGCCGGAGAAATCGTGGACAGCGCCTGCACTCTGGCTCAACTTCAAGGAAGGGTTGGCGACGCTGTTGTGCGTCTATCTCGTCCTTGGCTGGGGCTGTCTGCTGATGCTGTTTTCGTGGGAAATGGGCTGGCTCAACTCATACAACAAGGGCTATGAGCAAGCTTGGATCGGCATCACAACGGGAATCATCGGCACGCTCTTGCTGGCAATCGGCTTGATCTACGTTCCCCTGGCGCGAGTCCACATGGCCGTGACCGGCGAGGCGCGGGCGTTCTTCGAGGCCCGGTTGATCTGGCGTTTGATCCGCGCTCGCTTGCTGGGATTCACGATCTTCATGGCGGTCCTCCTGCTGCTGGCGATTCCGCAAGAGGTTTTCAAGGTGCTGCCCTTGTACCTGGGCAACCTTCCTCACTGGGAGAGTATGAGCAACGCCCGGCTGCTCGAGGTGTATTCCGAGTATCTGCGGATGGTTGCGTTCTGGTTGTTTCTGTCGCTGCTGATCCTGCACGCTCTGGCGGCCAGGCTCTATCGCTCGGCACTGCTGAAAGCGTTGAGTGAGGGGTTGCTGCATCCCGAGGAGTTGCCGCCGAAACTGCGCGAGTTCCTCGAACGGCTCCAGATGATG
>JBBSDR010001455.1:0-2491 GCA_038240465.1 Gemmatales bacterium | reverse complement strand
CGCCAAGAGTCCCAACCCCCGATCGCGGGAGACGCTTGTTTTCCCCTGCTGGCATGGGTAGAGTGAAGTGAAATTGGAAGCGGGAACGTGCGCTACCCATCGGCAAAACGCCGTGGGCGATTCGCTCGTTTGAACCACCCAGGGTCCAACAGCCATGGAACCATCCGCGCCCAAGCCGCCGATTTCTCCGCTGACTCGCGCTCCCGAATATACCGGCGACAGTGCGGAACAGGGGTCCGGCGCTTCGCCGAGGCACGATTTCAGCGAGGCCCCCACTCTGCTGACAGACGTCACGCCGCCGACTTGCCGGGTCATTCGCGGTTATCGCCTGTTCGAGAAGCTGGGCAGCGGCGCCTACGGCGTCGTTTACCGCGGGGAATCTTCCGGCGGGGTCGAGGTTGCCGTCAAGGAGGTTCGTTATGCCCTCGATCGGCACGAGTCGAAGCGGGAACTGGACGCTCTGGAACTGATCAAGGGGCTGCGTCATTCCTTTCTGATCGCGCTGCACGATTTCTGGATCGAGAACGACTGTCTGTACATGGTCCTGGAACTGGCCGACGGCAACCTGGGCCAGTTGCTGGGCGAGGACGGCAGCGAACGCCCCTCGCAGCAGGAGTTGTTGCGGATCTTTGACGAGGCGGCAGAGTCGCTCGATTTTTTGCATGAACACCGCGTCCTGCATCGCGACATCAAGCCGGCCAACATCCTGCTGCTGGGCGGCCACGTCAAGGTGGCCGACCTGGGGTTGGCGAAGTTCAACCCCGAGGACGTGGCCACCAGCCAGGGTCCCGCAGGCACTCCGGCATACATGGCCCCCGAGACGTTCGGGAACGAATTTCGTCCCGGCAGCGATCAGTACTCGCTGGCGCTGTGTTACGCCGAGTTGCGGCTGGGCCGACGAATCTGTCCCGCGATGACGTGGCCGGCTGCCATCGCCTGGCATCTGCACGATACGCCGAAGCTCGACGGCCTCGAACCGCACGAGGAGAAAGCAGTTCGCCGGGCCGTCAGCAAGAACCCGAGTGAGCGTTTCCCGTCGTGCCTGGATTTTGTGCGGGCGCTGCGGCAACCCAAACCCGCGGCCGCGCCCGCGCCGCGACGGGAGAGAAGCTGGGGAGCGGTCATCGTCCTCCTGATGGTGCTGCCGATCCTGATCGCAATCGTTTCGCGGCCATCGGCGACGCCCACGGACCAGGATAAGATCGTGTCGGATCCAACGAAACCGCAAGTTGGCTGGTTGCCCAACAAGGACTTTTTCTCGCCGGGAAATGTGCCGCCTGTCGGTGTCTACTACCCCAAGATCGCGAAACAGATCGCCGATGACAAGGTCGTCTTCCTGTTGATCCCACGGGAGAAGGACGGCAGTGGCCTTGCCACGTTCTACATGATGGAGAACAAAGTATCCAACCGCCTCTTCAAGGCCGCCCTGGCGGATCCGAAGTTCAGGAGCGACATCGCTCAGATGCGAAAAGACTACCCGGCGGAAAGGATGGAATGGAAAGAGGTGAAGGAAGAGGACAACGCTAAGGAGGACGAGCTTCCAGTATTTCAGGTCAATGTGCTGGAGGCGCACTGCTTCGCTCGATGGCTCTGCAGCAAAGGCGGCCAACTGCCGACGGTTGAGCAATGGGACAAGGCTTCCGGCAAGGACAGCGGCGCGGCGGAGATTTACCGCCCGGGGAGTGAGTTGACCCGTGGCGACGTGGCGGTCAAACCCCACGCCGATGGAGCGATGGCTGTCGGGAGCGCGAAGCGAGACATCAGTCCTTTCCATTGCCGGGACAGGGCCGGCAACGGCAGGGAGTGGACGCGGACTCTCAGCGGGAGCCGCGTGCTGGATCCGCCCAAGTCACCCGCACCCGGGGAGGACCTCAATCTTGTTTGGGTGTGCTTGCGCGGCCAGTCCTTCGACGCTGACGCGCCGTTCCGGTTCATCGACGCCAAGCCCAGCCTTCGCGAGGACTTCGTCCTGGCCTACTCGGACATCGGTTTCCGGGTTGTCATCGAGCCGTGACGCGCAACAGCAAAGGCCGGCCAAACAGATGTTCGGCCGGCCTTGGGGTGGAGGAAGTCGTCTCTCGGCCGGCACTCAACGGCGACCGAAGTAATAGTTCAGTTGCAGCTGACATTCCCACTCGAATGTCTTGTTGGCGTTGTTGGTGAGCGGCACGCTAACAGCCGTCGCGACCGTCGCCCGATCGCCGATAACGAATGTCGTACCCGCTGTCAGGTCCAGGATGTTCATGGTGCTGTGCTGAGCGCCCACAACGGGGCCTTTTTCCGGCATCAGTTGGTTCATCTGAAACGCCCGGATCGGATTCCGTGGATCAAAATTGTTCGTCGCCCCATCACCCGGCAGCTGCACTCGGTCGGCGTTCTCCAGGGTGGACGTGAGGTGCAACTCGACCGTGGGCGCGATGCCGGTCAGCCAGCGGTTTCCCGGTTCGCGGTACACCCAGTATCCGGTCCCCCAGTCGAGATGCAACAGGGT
>JBBSDR010001454.1:0-2491 GCA_038240465.1 Gemmatales bacterium | reverse complement strand
TCATGTCGTGCGTCACCACGACACTTGTCACCGGCCGCTTCTGGCGCGTTTGCACGATCAACTCGTTGATCACATCGGACATGATCGGATCGAGACCCGTTGTCGGTTCGTCGTAAAGCATCACCTCCGGATCGAGAGCCAGCGCCCGCGCCAGTCCAACCCGCTTTTTCATACCGCCGGACAGTTCCGCCGGCATCTTCTCGGCGGCCGACAGCGGCAGGCCCACCTCCGACAGCCGCTGACGAACCCGGTCGCGAATCTCACTCTCGGCCCGTCCGCCCTGCGAACGCAGACCGAACGCCACGTTGTCGTAGACGTTCAGACTGTCGAACAGGGCCGCTCCCTGGAACAGAAAACCGAAGCGCAATCGCTGTCTTGTCAACTCGCGCTCGCGGAGATCGACCAGCACCTTGTTGTCGAACGTCACCTTGCCCGACGATGGCCGCATCAGACCGATGAGCAACTTCAGCAGCACCGTCTTGCCGCAGCCGCTCTCGCCGATGACGACCAGCGTCTGACCGCGAGGCACGTCGAGAGTGATGTCGCGCAACACCGGCTGGGTGCCGAAACGCATCGACACCTGACAGAGTGTGAGCAAAGGGTGTTCCACAGGAGTGGTCATGTCAATCTCGCGGGGTGAACCGCGGCGCCTCGGGGCCCCACAGGGATGTCGCCAACTGGTTGAAGAACAGCGACAAAACGAAATCCGCCACGAGGATGGCGACGAACGAGGCGACAAACGCTTCCGTGGCACACCGGCCAACACCCTCCGCGCCAGCGCTCTTGCTGTTGAGGCCGCGATGACAGCTTACCAGACCGATCACCGCGCCGAAGAATACCGGCTTGGTCAAGCCCGTCCACAGGTCCCAGGCGCTGATCGCCCCGCGCGTGTGCCGCCAGTAGTGGTGCGCGTCGATGTGGAACATCTCAACGCTGATAACCGCCCCGCCAAGGACGCCCGCGAAGTTGGCCAGGATCGTCAGGAGAGGAATGATGAGCAAGCAGGCCAGGAAACGCGGCACGACCAGATGATGCACCGGGTTGGCCCCGAGACACGATAGAGCATCGACCTGTTCGGTGATGCGCATTGTCGCCAGCTCCGCCGCCATGGAACTGCCGACCCGGCCCGCCAGCATGGTCGCCACCAGGACGGGACCCAGTTCGCGGACGATCGACTGGTTGATAGTTGCACCGACCCGGCTGGCCATGCCGAACAGGTAGAACGCCTCGTAGGTGTGGACGGCCAGCACCATGCCGATGAACATGCCGGTAATGATGACGACCGGAGCAGTCTTGACGCCGACGAAGTAGACGCTCCGCGCCAGAGTCCCCGGCGCCGGCCGCCGCCACAGGCACCAGCGAACCGTGCTGAGGGCGAAAAGCGTCCAGTCGCCGAGGACCGCAAGGATGTCGGTAATGCCGGGGCGTTCGTTCTCGACTGCGGCCATCGTTCGATCTCGCGTAGGAATCCCCGCGCTGACGTGCGAGGCTGGATACGATTGGTGATTGTACCAGCCGCGGGTGCCGACAAAATGTCGTGCCTGGGCAAGATGTGGCATCGGGAACAAGTGCCGCCGGTGCGATCGGCACAGTCGATGTGTTCCGCCCCGGGCCGCGCCTGGTCGAGTGGAGGCTTTTGAGGTCTGGTTGTGCTTTTTTTGTCAAAGTTGCGGACAGATGTCCTCACCGGGCAGGACACCAGCCGTACAATACCGTAGGTATGAGAAAGAACAGTGAAGCAGGCACACTCTAATCCCGCCGGCAAGGCGGGTTTTCACCCTCCCGAGGGTGAGGACGCCAGTGGATCGCTGGCGTCTTCCCCACCAGACCGAGAGGAGCTATTGGCCGATGAATCAGAACTCGAAGGGAACGCGGCGATCCCACAAGGGATTGCGGCTCTGGACCCACGCTCAAGCTCTCGCGGCCCTTCCCTATGTGATCCCGGTGCTTCGCTCGCTGCGCGAACACTGGATCGAAATGCGTTCCCATCGCCTGCGGGCGCGGCGTTTGACCGAACGGCCCGGCCGGCCCGATCGAGGATCCATGATCGCCCTGCATGACGAACAGCAAGAGACGCACCGGTCCGCCATTTCGTACGCCGAAACTCAGAAAGAACTCCAGGTCCTGGGCATCACCTGCGTCGATCCGATTTGCGGTCAGGTGCTGTTCCCCTTCAAGCAGGAGAAGAAGCAGGCCTGGTTCATCTTCGAGTTGTTCGACGAACAGCCGCTGCGCTCCTGGCGCTACCAGGATGACCCGGTGGACGTGCGCCGTCCGGTCGCCGGCAACCACGAGGACGCTTTCCCTGCCGTTTGAATCCGAACCGCTGCCCTGAAGATAAGGCGAGCGGGGTCAGTAATGACCCCGGTGGGACACCACCACCGGGGTCATTACTGACCCATACGCATCCGGTTAAGGGATTTGTCAAGCAGAAAGCCCCTGGTAAAATGAGTTTATCACAACACATTTCGCTCCAGGAGCTTTCTTATGC
>JBBSDR010001453.1:0-2491 GCA_038240465.1 Gemmatales bacterium | reverse complement strand
CTGCATGTTGTAAGGATCGACGTCGAGCGCCAACTCGATGCCCGAAGGCGGACGCAACGTCGGCCAGACTTCGCGGATCAGTCGATGCAGTTCGCCCGGACTCGAAGACTGCAGCTGGAAGTGATAGCGATAGTAGTCCTTCAGCCGGAACACCGGCGCCTCGGCGGGACCGAGCAGGCGGATGCTCGCGGCGGCCGTGGCGCGACGGCCCAGCGCCTGGTTGAACGCCCCCGCCAGTCGCTCGGCGAACTCGCCTGTCTCCTCCATGTGCTTGCCGCGAACGATGACCCGTATCAACCGCTGGAACGGTGGATAGTTGTGCTGCTTCCGTTGCAGCATCTCCGCGGCGACGAAGCTCAGATAGTCGTGTGTCCCCGCCAGCGCCACGGCGGGATGGTCCGGGGTGAAGGTCTGCACCAGCACCCTGCCCCCTCTCGGCCCCCGTCCCGTCCGGCCCGCGACCTGTGACAGCAACTGGAACGTCCGCTCCGAAGCGCGGAAGTCCGGCACATGCAGGCCGACATCCGCATTGATCACGCCGACCAGTGTCACGTTCGGGAAATCCAGCCCTTTGGCGATCATCTGCGTGCCAAGCAGGATGTGGATCAGCCCCTTGCGGAAGGCGCCGAGAGTCCGCGCGTGACTGCCGGCCCGGCGCATCGTGTCGCTGTCCATGCGGCGAACGACGTGGCTGGGGAATCGCTCCTGAATCTCGATCTGCAGTTTCTCGGTGCCGAAACCGTGGTAGCGCATGATCGACTGGCCACATGCCGGACAGCGGCCCGGCGGCTCCGCCTCGTAACCGCAGTAATGACACAGCATCGCCTCACGCTCGCGATGATATGTCAACGCCAGATCGCAGAACCGGCACTGCTCGACATGGCCGCACGCCGGACAGTGGACGTGGGTCGAGAAGCCGCGCCGGTTCAGCAGCAGCATCACCTGGCCGCCGTCCTTGAGCGCTTGCCGCATGGCGTGTTCCAGACCATCGCTGATGGCGCGATTGCGTCCGGGATGCGGACTCGCATGGCGCATGTCGATGAGATCGACGCGCGGCAGCGGCCGATCGAGAACGCGCTTGGGCAGGCTCAGCAACGTGTACTGGCCGCGATGGGCGTTGTGCCAGCTTTCCAGCGACGGTGTCGCCGAGCCGAGCAGGATCGGAATCCCTTCAAGGCGGGCGCGCATGACAGCAACGTCGCGAGCATGATAGCGCGGCGTCGATTCCTGCTTGAAGGTGTTCTCGTGTTCCTCGTCGATGATAATCAGGCCGAGCTTGCGTGTCGGAGCAAAGACGGCGCTGCGCGCGCCGACGACGACCTGGGCATGTCCATTGGCGACGCGCCGCCAGTGTCCGCCGCGTTCAGCGTCGCCGAGGTGGCTGTGCAGCACGGCCACGTCCTTGCATCGGCCCTGGAAACAGGCGATGGTTTGCGGCGTCAGGCTGATCTCGGGTACGAGGACGAGCGCCTCCTTGCCCTGGCGGATTATCTGTTCGAGCGCCTTCAAATAGATTTCGGTCTTGCCGCTGCCGGTGACGCCGTGGAGCAGAAAGGCGCGGAAGCCTCCCTGTTCGAGGGCGGGTTCGAGGATCGACCAGGCTCGCTCTTGATCCTCGGTCAGGACCGGAATTGGATCGGGGGTCGTCTTCTCCTCGTTCCCATCGGCAAAGCGATCGACACGGCGAACGACGCGGCGCGCCATTCCCTTGTGCAGGAGCGCCTCGATCGGACCGCTGCCGCACTGGACGAGCCGGGTGAGTTGCCGCACCTCGACCGACTCGTTGATCTGGAGGAGCCGCTGCCATACTTCGCGCTGTTTCGCCGTCAGTTCCGGTTCAGGATTGGGCCGCTCGGCTTCGGGTACAGGTTCGACAAAGGTGGTGCGGCGCGTGCCGGCGCGATCCTTGGCACCGGCGGGAATAGCCGTGTTGAGGACCTGGCCCCAGCCGCAGAGATAGTAGTCCGCCATCCAGCGCGTCAGCCGCAGCAGGTTCTCGGTCAGGAGCGGCTCGTCATCGACGACGCGGGCAATCTGCTTGACCGCGCGTTTCGGCGGTGTCTGGCTCAGTCCGACGCAAAAGCCGACGGTCAGCCGATCGCCACGACCGAACGGCGCCTCGATCCGCTTGCCGATGGCGACCGACGATTGCAGTTCTTCGGGAACGCCATAGGTGTAGGCGTCATCGAGCGGTCGATCGAAGACGATCTCGGCGAACAGGCCGGTGGTCGCTGGAACGGGAGGGGTTTCAACAACTCCGAACAGGTCTTGCTGGGTGATCGGCGTCACGGTCTGCTCCGGGGTAAGGACCGACGAGCGCAGCATCCCTTCTCTCCCTATCGGAGAGAGAAGCATCATTACCCCATCATTTTACCGCGAAAGAACAGTGGTCCCCAAGGTCAGATGTACAAAAAGCCATAAGACGGTCTGCATGAGGTAGATCTTTTCGCCGGGCGAGCGGGGCCAGTCATGGCCAGGTCTGTCTGGCGAG
>JBBSDR010001452.1:0-2498 GCA_038240465.1 Gemmatales bacterium | reverse complement strand
CGGTAAGGGGTGCCGTTTCTCCCGCGCGGGCCACAGTGTACGGGTGCCGGTAAATAAACTTACCCGCCCCGCTTCCGCTGGGCCGCTCGCCTTGGAGGGTCCGGGCGTCAGCGGCGCGGATGGCCGCGCAGGTGCTTCTCGCGCATCACCGCACTCCGCGAGAGGTAATCGCGCAGGGTCTCTAACTCAAACTCCTTCGCCACCTGCTCAACGCTCAGCCCTTCACGACGACTCGTCAACAGGAAGTACGCCTCCGGCTGATACACCTCGATCGCCACGTCCGGGCCATACTTCTCCCGAATCGCCGGAAACTTGTTCTGATTGAAGTCGAGATGATACACCTCGCGATCGACGTTCACCTCCGCGACCGCCCACGGCGGTAAACGCCCGCCGCGAACCTGAAACGTGTCCGCTCCCTGCTTGACCAGATAGCGGCCGCTGATGTCGATGACGGCGCTCTCCATGCCGTAGGCGACAACGACGAAGAAGCCATAGCGCAGCGCCCAGTGCTGCAATAACTGTCCACCCCAGTACATCGACGGCCAGAAGACGACCCGCGCCCGCTGCTTCTCCAGTTCCGCCGCCACCTGCGGGTAGTTGGCGTCGAAGCAGACGGCCGCGCCAACACGGACGCCGTCGCAAACGCCGACCGGCACCTCCCAGCCGGGAGTGACGCCCTTCTCCATCTCGCCGGTCGTCGGATAATTCTTGCGATACACCAGCACCAGCTTGCCGGCGCGATCGACGATGGGGACGGAGTTATAGACCTGGCCCATGTGCCGTTCGAGCAATGGCACGATCAGGGCGGCGTTGACCTCCTTGGCGATCTTGGCGACCTCGGCGACGAATGGCTCCAGTTCGGGCGCATACTTGATCGCCTTGTCGAACGGCCCGCCACAGGCACAAATCTCGGGAAAACAGATGAAATCGGGCTTCTCCTTCGCCACCTTGAGGGCCATCTCGCGAATGCCCTTGAGGTTGACGCCCTGCCCCTGGTGGTCGTGCGGCGGCGGTGCGTAACTGACAGCGGCGAGACGAACGATGCGAGCCATGTAGTGTCTCCCGGTTGGAGCGCGGCCGCGAGCGGCCCGCGCTCATTCGCTTCCTTCAACTGCGTTTCCACCTGCTGCCGCCAGCCTTGCCGTCCTCCTTGATTGCCTCATTGAGGCACTTTAACGCCGTCGGCAAAGGCCCCACCCGGGAAGAGATCGCTCTCTCAACGGTTGGAACCGTCGAGGAGTTTCACCGCACCCGCCCCGACCGCCAGCCGCCGGCCGTCGCGGCTGAAGGCGAGGGCGTGGACCGGGGCGCTGGATCGAGGATCGCCGGCGGGGTCACCTTGCCGCCGGTCAGCGTCGGCAAAGTGGAGGGGACATCAACGGCGCTGCGCGGCTCCAGAGTCGAGGGAGCGATTGCCGCCGAGTCATCAGCCGGCCGCGCCGCGGGCGGACCCGTAGCGGATGCTTGAGGGGGAAGCGGCTCGGCCATGAGTCATCTCCACAAGGGCGGTGTCTCCATTGAGGTGCTATTGTCGGTTGTACGCGGACGGAGGGCCAGCAAGAATTGCAGCACCGGCGTTCAGGCCGTGTGCGGAGGAGGACCGAGAAGACTCGGCGGCGTCATGGGCCTGAGAGTCAGGGCAGCAGTTCCAGGACAGGGAAAGTGGCGATCTGAACTCCATCCAGGAACAGCGGAATGGAACCGCCGGGACGGTAGTCCTGCCGCTGGGCATACGCAGGTGCTGCCGTCGGACCGGATGGCGCGGTGTAGACCTCGATCTGTCGATCTTGCACGTTGACGATCCAGTAGCAGCCCATGCCGGCGCGAGCGTACATGCGTCCCTTGTCGGCGCGGTCCCCAGCCAGAGTCGAGTCGGACACCTCAATCACCAGGCCGATATCCGCAGGGCCAGGATGCCGCGTCAGAAAGGAGTTCTCATCGCCTCGGACCACGGCCAGATCGGGTTCCGGCTCGCTTTCGCTGAGGGTGATGGCCGATTGAATCCGCACGTCCCATCCCGGCGGCAGCACCCTGGTCAGCTTCTTGTTGACTCTCTGAATCGTGCCGTCGTGGGGAGGATTGTGGGGCGACTTCAGCACCAGATAACCTTCGATCAACTCCAGGGGATCAGCTTCTGTAAGAAAGCCAATTTCGATGAGGTGGTGATACTCGTCCACCGAGAAACGGCGGAACCCGGCAATCGTCGCCAGCAACGGCCATTGAAGAGTTGGCGGCGTCATGAGATTGGTTTCCTCCCGCGGGCCTCATGGGTCAGGGCAGCAGTTCCTGGACGGGAAAAGTGGCAATTTGAACTCCGTCGAGGAGCAGTGGAATGGCGCTGCCGGGGCGATAGTCCTGCCGCTGCGCATACGCCGGCGCCGCCGACGGACCGGATGGCGAGGTATAGACCTCGATCTGACCATCCGGCACGTTGACGATCCAGTAGCAGCCAATGCCCGCGCGAGCGTAAATGCGTCCCTTGTCGGCCCGGTCGCTGG
>JBBSDR010001451.1:0-2503 GCA_038240465.1 Gemmatales bacterium | reverse complement strand
GCAGCGGCGCTTGGGTACGAGCCGTGCGGGGTACATGAATCGTACCGCGAGCCGGCGTTTACGCCGCATGGAAGAAGCACGCTGGTATCGCTGGAAAGGACTCAATCGCTTGCCCCCACTGAGGGTAGGTCAACAAGAATAACGTCCACAGTAGAAGTAGAGAAGAGATGCGGAAGAGGTGCCTGCGTGAGACCCGGAATCTGTCGCTCCTGGTTCCTGATCGGAAGAGACAATTTTGACGGTCGGTTCTTGCTGGGTGAGTACCGGCCCTGTCTGCTGAAGTGGTTGGTGCCGGATCTGGGCTAGGACGGCCAGCACCGCTGCAAATTCCTGGAGCCTTTTGTCCACTTTTCGCCGGGTGCATCCGCTCAACAGCTTCCGCCACGACTCAGGCAGCCCCTCTTTTTCCTCGTCGTCCGGCTCGGGAGTGCGGAGCAAAGCAAAGTAGCAGGTTTTGCCAAAGCCGTAGACATCTGAATATGCGCCAACGGCAACATTCTCCTGATCGCCCATTTGCTCAGGGGCGGCGTAGTGCAGTGTGCCCGCGATGGTCTTGCCTAACGTGGTCTGCGCTCGCGGTCCCTGTGTACTCGGCCGCTCGTCGAGCGTCGAGGGCCGCAGGGCCAATCCGAAATCAATGAGCTTTACCCGCCATCCCGAAGTGTCACGCCGAACCAGTATATTTGCCGGTTTCACGTCTCGGTGTAGGATCCCTCGTGTGTGAGCGGCTTGCAGCGCCTCGGCCACCGAGAAGGCGACCGCCAGGAGGTCTTCAGGTGATAGCAAGCCTTGCTCCTCGACGTAACTCTCCAGGTTCAGGCCATCGAAATAGTCCATCGCCAGGTAGGGCCGCGACTTCCTGCCGGCATCGGCATAACCGCAATCGGACAGGCGGATGATGGATGGATGGTCCAGATGCCTCAGTGCCTGTGCCTCGGCAAAAACTCGATCGACATCGCAATCCAGTTCGTCGCTTTGCAGGGTTTTTACAACGACATTGTCTCGCATGAATTTATGGTGGCACAGAAACGCCACGCCAAAGCCGCCAGCTCCCAGAATGCGTGTAGGTTCGTAGCGATCAAGAGGGAAAGGAACGAACCGCGCCGGATCGAGGACGACCGCTTGCCGAATGGACACTAGCGCCTCTACCCATTCCCGCCGTTGTAGAGCCGCCTGATAGGCGTTGTGGTGAGCCTCAGCCTGCGCCTTCGGGTCCGATTCCATTTTCGCCACGGTCTCAAATGTCTTCTGTGCCTCCCCGAAATCTCCGGCGGCCAGTTCCAGTTTTCCAAGGTCGTTCAGTAACCCAGGCCGCTGCCGACGCTTTTCCTCCGGCAGGGCTCGATACTCGGCGACCAAGCGCTTAACAAATTGCCTTTCTCCTTCGTTGCGGATTGACATACTGTCACTGGGCCGCACCTCGCGGTTCTGGAGTTGGAACTGCTCCAGCAACTTCTGCATCTGCAGTTCCAACCGTTTTACGCCTTGGTCAATTTCATCCATCTTTCCGTAGATGTCATCCAGCAAGTTATTCAGACGTTGCCCTTGCTGTTGCAGAACGCCGGTCAGTGCGGCAAATCCCTTATCCTGGGACTCTTGCAATGCATCCAACTTGACGAAGGCCAGGCCTTGGAACAACTCTTGATCTGTTTCGACCTCCCGTCGGAAATAGTAGCGGACGGCTACCGCCAGAATGGAGGGGCTCCGGGTAGAAGGCTTCTGGGCAGCTGGCTTCCGAAACCAGGAAAGTAAGGAGGGGCTGCCAGTGGAGGAGTTCTGGGCGGAGGGTGTCTTGCCAACCAGCACTTTCCACAGGTTCGGACAGCTCTCCTGAAGTTCTCCGGCTGTTTGGTCGATTACCTGCCACTCGGCATCGAGCAGGGCTTGCGGATTGTCGAAGCGGGCAAACGCACCCGCTTGCTTGGCCAGATCGCCAAAGGCAAGCCCACCCCCCGCGAGCGCGCCGCGGGACCGAGCGGCCCGCAGTTCTTTCAAGGCCGCTTCGAAAATTCGTGCGTCCTCTTCGGTCCGATCTTTGAAGGGGGACAAATCCAGGAAGATCCGAACCTGCTCGGCAAATGCCTTATCCTCGGCCCTGGCCACGGCAACCTTACAGCGTTCCCACCAGGAATCGCCAGCCAGGGCGATCTCGAGAGCCTTCCAGGATCGCTCATTGGCGGTCTGGAGGGCAGTCGTCAGTTTTTGGCTGTGATTGGTGAACCGGTCGGCGAGGTAGCCCACGACCGCATCCACCCCCTCACCGACTCCGGGGATACTACAGGCTCCGCCAACGACTTGGCGTAGGGCAATCACGGACAGTCTTTGGAAGACGCTCATGGGTAAGTCCCTGCTGTTTGCAACATCTCCGCACGTCCGGGCCGGCCATACCCGCGTCACGGTCTTCTGGTTCAAGTTTCAAAGCGCAGCCTCAACACCCTGGCGAGGCTTGCTGTTTTGTTTTACGTTGGCGTTATTTTAGCCCGTATTCACCACTTTGCTCCAT
>JBBSDR010001450.1:0-2504 GCA_038240465.1 Gemmatales bacterium | reverse complement strand
GTCCGCATCCTCCCGCCCGGCCGGCATCACCCACACTTCCCCACCATTCTTGCCGACGGACGCAGCCCGATACAGGTAATCGCTGACGGGAGGTGTGCGGTGCGTATCCAGGTATTCTGTGACGTACTCCACCAACCCAGGGTGCGGCTGCTTGGGTTGGAGGGTAGGCAGCGCGGTGAGACCGGGGGCGACCAGATCCCAATCGACGAGCAACACCTTGCGGCCGCGACGGGCCAGGTCAACGCCCACGTTCACCAGCGCCCTTGTGCGCTCCGCGCCGCCCCGGTATGAGTAGAATGTGATGACGAACATGTCATTGCCTCCGGGGATCACGAAACTGCCGCAGTCTCCGTCTCGCTGGGTGTGAAAGCCGTATTCGTCCCCATCACGGGTTCCGGCCGAACCCGGCGCAGCTGGAATTGGCGGGCGCGGGCGAGAACGACAGGGGTTGTCTCCAGGCAGCGAAACACGGCGGAGGCCTCAGCGGTTCCCGGGGATGCTACTGAGGCCACGACCGGCTCACGCGCCAGGACTGCTCGCACGCTGGGGAAACGTGAGAAGACTCGCAGAAACCGGTCGAGGGAACGCTGCTGGATCTGGATCCCGGTTTCCCAGCGGGACAAGGTCGACTCAGCGATGCCCAAATATCCTGCCAATTGTTTCTGAGTCAGCCCAAGCGACTGGCGGTGGGTGAGAATTTCCTCAGGCGTCAACAATCCGGCCTGCCGCCGTAGGGCTTGGCTGATCCGCTGGTTGGCCGCATCATCCAGCACAATTGTGCCGCACCGCTCGCAGCGCAAGACGCGCAGGTCCGCAAAGGTGAGAGTGTAAGTTCGCCCGTCGTGTTCCACCTTCGCTTCGTAAGGGATCACTACCGGAACGACGGCCCGTTCACGGCAACTGCCGCACTTCCAGGGAGGCAGTTTCATAACCGTTGGCATGTTCATCCCCTTTCTGGGTGCGCGTTCACGAGATGGACACACGGACAATCCGGATCTTCATCGCTCAAGACAAGCTCGATGAAGAGGCCATGCCGAAAGCCCTCAACAGGGACGATGACACGATACCAGAAAAGCCGCTTCCCGCGCCACTCGTCCCGCGTCTCGCACCGCTGCTCAATGGTTTCTGGGTTCTTTCTGGCGAACTCGCGAACCAAATGTTTGATCGCCTCGGGCGTCAACCCCCGATTATCTGGGTCATTGCGCACACGCAACGCCGTCCGGTCATCGACCCATTCCACGCAATTGCTCAACCCACAGGTCAAGGCTATCTGCACCAAAGCGAGTTCCTCTTCAGGCGTCATTGGCAACACTGACGTTCAATTCTAGGCTCTGACTTGATGAGAATCAAGTCAGACGCTGTTCCTGTTATTGTGTTCTTGCTGTTCGTCATCTGCTGATGAAACTCGCACAACAACACCGAACCCGTCCCAGGGCCACCTCAACCGCCGCGCCTCAGGGCCATCGGACCCCCACCCTCGACCAGTTCCATGCTGTAGAAGGGCTGGCCCTCGACCTCGCCGACCTCGAAGAGACGAACGATGTTGGGATGATTGACCGCGCTGGCCGTCTGCGCCTCGACCCAGAAACGCTGGATGACCTCCGCACCGGCCTCGGCGCCGGCCAGCACCATCTTCAGCGCGACGGTGCGCAGGGTTTGTCCGCCGGGTCCGAGTTGTCGAGCGCGATAGACGATGCCCATGCCGCCGCGAGCGATCTCGGCCAGCAGTTCATAGTTGCCGAAGCGTCGCGGTAGATCGCGGCCCGGTCCGCTCCTGTTCGGCCAGGAGCCGGTCTGTCCTGGCGAACCAGACGGAGGCGTGGCGATGTAATTGGTCCGCTCGCCATCGGCCGGCGTCTGCTCGTACCGAGACGCCTCGGGATCGACGCCGGGGGTGGCACCTGAGGTGCGAGCTTCCTCGCTGTTGGGCAGAGCGGAAGAGGCGGGCGGCAGCGGAGCGTCGGCGGACATGGCGAGCTTCCTCTCCTTGACAGCGGTCGAGGGCGCGAGCAGAAGTTTCGCCTACTATCGCAGAAAATCCGACCGTTGGCGAGCAGTTATCGCCAGGAACTTCGATACTCGCCCGCGAGCAGGCCACCTGTTGTAGCCGCACGACATGACGAGGGGTCCGACGGGCTTGTCGAGAACGAGGCTGCCGTGGTCGTGCGGCAGGGCAATCTGGCTACCGTTATGGACGCGGACGTTGTCGGAGTCGAGCGGTTCGAGGAGGACGTGCTGCCGGCCGACGTTGTTTTCGGTTGTCGGAGCGAGGAGGAGGCGAGCCGGAGCGCCGGGGAGGAACGGACAGGGGACCGCGGCAGACGGCGACGGTTCGTCCTTGCGCTGGCGTCCGAGTTCGAGGGGACCGGCCAGTTCGCCGCTGTGGAGAAGACGGTCGCCGTCGCGAATGACCAGTTTGAGTGTGGACATGAGTCGTTCCTTGATGCCTTTCAGCGGTCTGGAAGCGGTGTTGCGTCCCACACCTTCACCGTCTGGTCCCCACT
>JBBSDR010001449.1:0-2506 GCA_038240465.1 Gemmatales bacterium | reverse complement strand
GGCGATTTGGGGATTGTTACTTCATCCAGCCCTGCAACATGAACTGCATCTCGGCGCTCTGCTTGATGAGCAGCGCTCCACTCGCCGGAACGAACTTGATCGTTCCCCTACCGCCGCCGGACTCCCACGACTGGGGATCCATACTCTCGATCGTGGCGATCAGCGAGTTGAGGCTCTGAAGGGCCTGAATCTGGTTCAGATAGAAGTTCTGCGTCTGCCCCGCCACCTGCAGCAAGTCGCCGATGGGATAGGCACGGATCACCATGTCGGCGGCGGCGCGTTCCGGCGTCGTCACGCGCAGCCCTTCCTTGCGAACGGTGAAGGTCAGGCCAGCATTGCCGAGCATGTTCTTCAAGACCGAGCGCAGCGTCTGGCCGCGAGCGTTGACCGACACGGGTGACTCGGAGTTCAACTGCGCCTGTTCCAGACCGAGCTTATCGAGTTCGATGGTGATGCCGTATCGCTTCTCGAACTCCTCGAGAACGTTCTGAATCGGCTGGTCCTTGAACTGGGTCGTGACCGGAGTATTCAGGGCCTTGAGCAGTACCTTTTCCTTATCGGTCAGATCGCTCTTGGTGCGCCGCTTGGTCATCTCACGCCACTTCTCGGCGGGTGGGAACTCGACTTCACCGTCGATCGGGATCGTCGATTTCATCAGGTTGACATAGGCCCTCTGATAGCGAACATCTCGTTCGTCGCGGATATCGCGCAGTTCCTTGAGAGCGCCGGAAGCGCGCGAGGCACGTTCGAGACCGCTGCTGGAAGGAGTCCGACCGTATTTCTTGTCGAATTGATCGTTGAGCTTGATCGCGTCCTCGAACTTGCCCTGGCGGAACAGTTCGGCGGCCTGTTTGCGCGTCTGGGCCATCTCGGCGTTCTTCTGTTCGGCTTCCTGGTGGCGCTGACGCGGATCGCGTCCGCCCACACCGACGATGGCAGGAGTGCCGGCCGCCTGCTGGCGATACTGCCTGATGCGCGAGGTGACGAGGTCGCGCAACTCCTCACGGCGTTCCGGCGTCAAGCTCCTGTCTCGCGCCAGGCGGACTTCGATCCCCTCAAGTGCCGTGGCGGCCTCTTTGCCGCTGGTTCTCGCCAACTTGGCCGCATCGTCCAGACCTTCTTTCACATCGGCCTCGAACTTGTCGGCCGCGATCTTCAGTTGCCGCTTGACGTCGTCAATAGTCTCGTCGGCCCGGATGCTCTTCGCGGAGCCGAGCAGAAGGACACCCGTGGCAAGTGCCAAAAGGGTCATGCGCATGGACGTGATCCTCTCCTGAGAGATGCACCAACTCCCCATCAGGTAATCGTACCCCCCAACAAGCGTGTCGGCCAGCGGAAATCGGACTGAAGTTGTTTGACGTGAAGCCCCTGCGAGGGATTCTTCGATTTCATCGTTTACGCTTCAAGTCAATCAACCTCGAATCTCTTCAGCAGCGCTTGCAGCGCATCTAGCACCTTCGTCGCATCCGCTCCCGCGCGCATTTCCAGACCAGACCAACTCAACGAGGCCGGCCAGTGCGCATTGGCACAGGCACGGTTCATCTGCTCGCGCAGCCGCTGTCCCCAGACTACGCCGAACCGATCGCGAAAGTTCAGCCAGAGCGCGTCGCCCTCCGATACCTGCGCTCGCCGCCTCAGCAAGAACCACGCCAGCCACGGTCCCAGCCCCATGCACACTCCCGCAGCCTCATTCTGAATGTCCGCAAACTCCAGGGCGCAACCAACGCCGATCAAGAGGGCGGCCGGTCCGGCGCGTGTGGGCAGATAATTCGTCAGACCGATCAGCAGCGTCGCGCCGAGGAAGATGCGGAAGGCGGGATCGATGCGTCCCTGGGCCAGCGGCAGGACCAGAACCGCCAGGAGGCCACAAACGACGAAGTTCCACGCCTGGACGCCCGGCCTCCGCGCTCCGAGGACGGCCACGCCCGCGCAGCCGGTCAGCGTCAACGAGAGATGACGCCCCAGGGCGGCGTTGTCGGCGTCCTCCAGCGCAAGGGCGACAAAGGTCAGCAGCCAGGAGGCCCAGGCGCCGCCGGCCCAGCCGATGGACGGCAGTAGAGTTGTTCGCTGGTTTGCCCGCCATGCCAGGAAGAGTGGACCTCCGGCAGTCAGCAGAATGGCGCAGGTCAGCCACATCATGCGCGATGATTCCTCTCCGCGAGTTTTGCGAGTAAAGCGGAGGGGCCGGCCGTCACCCGCGTGCGGACTCGACCAGGATGGGTTCGGCCTGGGCCCCGGCCGCCGGCAACGCGGAGGGTACTGGATGACGCAGCGCATAGACACGATGCAGGCCGATCACCAGCGCGAAGGTCGCCGCGCAGCCGACATAGCCGAAGTTGCCGAAGTTGCCGTGGACGGCTCGCAGCACCGCCAACTCCTCTCCCGCGCCAAAGGCGGCCCGGCAGAATTCGTACAGGCACCCCTCGGCGAAGATATCGGTCGCGACGATGCAGTGCAGGATCAGATCGAGCTTCCCGGCGAAGTACCTGCGCCGCGCCGCCCACGC
>JBBSDR010001448.1:0-2509 GCA_038240465.1 Gemmatales bacterium | reverse complement strand
GGTCATTGGTCATTGGTCATTGGTCATTTCTCCTCTAATAGACGATGCATGTGAGCCAGGCGCAAAGCCAGAATATGCTCGCATGGCCCCTTCGTCAGTTGCGATTTCTTGAACATAACACAGGTACACGATGCCTCGATGATTCGGCCCTCCTTGTCGAGGTGCAACTGAGGCCGCACCCGCTCCGGATCGATGCTGCCCCGCGCGCTGCCGCTCAGCTTGAACCCAGTCGAGGCCGGACGACGCGCGATGATGCGGACATTGCCCTCGTCGAAGATCTTCTGCGCCAGCCGTTCTTGCTGCGTCGCCGGCTTCTCCACCGTCCGCACTGCCGAGGCCGCCTCCGCAGCCGAGAAGGGGCCGTGAAACAGATCGCGATGGCGATACACCTTGCCTCCGAGATCATACATCGCCCGGCCGACCTGACACAGGTAAGAAAGCGCACTCCGCACTTTTTCCAGTTCCAGCCGCGTCGAGGCTGCGAGAGCCGAATCCGTCGCCCGCCGCACTTCACGCAGCGATTCGTAAGTCTTCGTCAAATCCGCGGCGGCGACGTTCAGCCGCCGCGACAGCAGATCGAACTTCGCCGCTCCGCCGGTCCAGTCGTTGTCGGTCCAGCCCGACAGCGCCAGCGTGAACGTCACCAATCCGAGGTCGAGGACGTAAACGCTCGGCAACCCATAACCCGCCAGGTAGACATCGACGCCCTGGCACACCGGCAGCAGGCGCGCGAGCGTCTTCAGGCGATCGCGTCCCCAGGTCCGCACGCTGGCCGGCTTCGGGCCGTCGTAGGCCGACGTCATCTCGATGACCTGCTCCCACGGCTCCAGCACTGCCTTGACGCGCTGGCCCGGCGTCAGTTCCCAGCGCAACCCGCGCGGCGACTTGCGTGCCTTGCGGCTGCGCAGGATTCGACACAGGTTGAACAGATCGACCGGGGCCAGCCGGAAGTGCGTCAGGCCCAGCGTCATGGTGCTGTGGACCTGGTGAAAGCCCATCACCCAGCTCTCGGGCAACTTGATCTTCTTCTCGCGCGTGACGGCCATGTCGGTCGAGACGGTCAGACCGCCGGGAGCGATGTCGAAGCGCGTCGCGCGATAGGAGCGCATCCGTTCCAACTCCGCGTGCAACTTCGTGCTGAAGTCGATGTTCGTCGTGCCGTATTCCAGCGACTCGACCTTGCCGAACAGGTCGAGTTTGGCCGCGAGCCGTGCGTAGGTCGATTCGTCGCGCGAAAACGCCTCGAAGGATACCTCGTCGGGATGGACCGTGATGACCGGATCGAGCAGCAACTGAAGCTCGTAGCGATTCGCGTAAACGTGGTTGAAGTAATCGAGCCGCGCCCGGTGGTAACCCGCACGTCGTTGGTCGCGTTTCTGGTTCAACTCCTGCATTCGTTCGTCGAGTTCGTCGAGCCGTTCGCGCGTCTTCTGCCCGCGAATGGCGAGGCTTGCCAGGAACTGCCGATCCTGCTCCTCCAGCCAGGCGAAGAAGGCGAGGCGATCGCGCGGCCGATACTTGAAATCGGTGACGACGATGTCATACAGGGCGGCCAGCGCCTCGCGGAAGAGCAACGGTTGCGCCAGAGTGCCGCGCAGGTACGTCGCCTCGCGCAGCGTGTTCGTCGAGAGCGCGACATGGCTCTGTCTCAGCCCGCTGACGATGGCGCTCCGGCCGGCGTAGCTCATCTGCACGATCATGCGAAGTCCTCCTCGCGCAGATAAATCGACGTCTCCACCGCGGGATAAGCGAGCTTGAGCCGAACCAGCGCCTCGAGGGCGCGCTCGAAATCCGCCTTCCCCTTGAGGCGCACCAGTTCCTCAAGCAGGACCACGGCCACGCGCGCCTCGTCCTCGCTTTTCAAGCCGCGCTCACGCAGCAGATCAATGACGCTTCGCTTGACCTGCCGATCCGGCGAGAGGTCGAACAACGCCGCCCTACAGAAGTCGCGCACCTGTCCCAGCGGTGCCGCGCCGGCCGGGAGATGCTGGAGGACGAGATCAATCGTGAATGGCCTCATCCCCGGGGCAGGATGCTGCACGAGCCGGGCGATCACCTCCGCCGCCGGCAGAGCAGCGAAGTGCTTCGTCACCAGTTCCCGGCCGAGCGCCTGCACGTCATCGCGTGCCGAATCAACCAGGCCGATGATGCCGTCGAGGCCAAGCGACGCCAGTCCAATCTCGTCGCGCAGCAGCGAAAAAGCGAGGTTGCGCGTGTCGGGCCAGTCGCTCTCGACCAGGACGAACAGCGGCCCCGGATCGGCACGCAGGGCATCGAGCGAGCCACGCAGCAGCCGATGGGAGGCGGCGCGGACGGCGGCAATCTCGTGCTGCGCCAGGGCCGTCAATCGATCCAGCCCCAGTTCGCCGACCGCTCCGGGACGACGCCCGAGCAGATCGCCGCCGACAGCCTGAGCCGATGGCGAACCCGAACCGATCAGCGACAGGATCTCGTCGAGGCTGAGCAGCCGATCGAGTTCGTCGAGCAGGGCCAGCCGGGCCAGGGTGGC
>JBBSDR010001447.1:0-2509 GCA_038240465.1 Gemmatales bacterium | reverse complement strand
TGCCGCTGTGCCGCTCGCCAATGATGCCCTTGACCGCCGGCGGCCTCGCCGCTATGGTGCCTCACCTTCTCAGGGCAGGATGCCCGCTTTCTCGACAGGGATGTTCACTCATGGGCCGATGCCGTGCGCTGATGCTGGCGCTGACGCTCGGGTTGCTCTCCGGCTGCGCCGGCGAACGATCGTCCACGTCAACGTCGTTCTTCCGGAAACTGCGGCCTTTCCAGCCAGCCGTTCCTGCCGACGCCGTCCAACTCGACGTCGCCCTGGTGCAGATCCCAACCAGCGACTCCGCCCGCTATCGCGAGTTGTGGGCATTTCTCGACGAGCAGGCTGTCACCCTGGAGAAGAAGGGGCCTCTGGAAGAGAACGGCTTCCGCGTCGGCCGCGTGGGTGCCAGTCCGCCCGAGGAACTGGTCGAACTGGTCTCGCAGCGGCGCAACTGTCCCGATCCGCGGCGAATCCAGATGCAGCCCGGCAAGGAAGACCGCGTCCTCGAACTGGGTGCGGCCCGGCCTCATGTCGCCTTCCAGATCGTCCAGGGAGAACAGACGAACCGGATCGATATGGAAAACGCTCAGTGTTGCCTGTCGGTGACACCGACGCTCACCGACGATGGCCGGACGCGCTTGCAGATCGTTCCCAAGATCAAGCACGAGGGCAAGGGCCGTCTGCCCTGGTTGCCCCTGGCCGACCGCTCCGGCTGGACGCGACAGACACAGACGCCGGCCGAGGCGTTCAGCGACCTTGGCTGGGACGTCGTCCTCGCTCCGGGCGAGTATCTCGTCATCGGTGCGCGGGAAGATCGGCCGGGAACGCTGGGACACGAGTCCTTCATCTGTCCCGACGAGAAGCCGTTGCCGATCAAGCGCCTGCTCGTCCTGCGCGCCTGGCGTCCCAATCAGGACGCGAAACTCGCCGGCGTCGAGCGCGACGGAATGGGGACGGGCAAGGGACATCAGGCGCCGCCGCTGGCCTTCCAGGCCGGCTGGTCCGCACGCGGTGCCTGTCCGTAGGTCCGCCATATCGCCGTGAACCCGAGCGCTCCTCCGTGTATCCTGTAGGACATGAGTACTCTGCTGGAACTGGATGGCTCGTTCGGCGAGGGAGGCGGGCAGATCCTGCGCACGAGCCTGAGTCTCGCCCTGCTGACCGGCCGCGGCATCCATTTGCGCAACATCCGCGCTCGCCGTCCGAAGCCGGGCCTGCAACCGCAGCATCGCATGAGCGTCCGCGCCGCCGCCGCCATTGGCCAGGCACAGGTTCGCGGCGATTCGCTCGGCTCGACCGATCTTACCTTCGAGCCGGGAGTGGTCCAGCCGGGCAAGTATCGCTTCGACATCGGCACCGCTGGCTCGACCGGCCTCGTCCTGCACACGCTCTATTTGCCGCTCCTGTTCGGGACCGGCGCCCCCAGCGAGCTGATCCTCACCGGCGGCACGCACGTCAGCACCAGCCCTTGCTTCCACTTCCTCGACGTCACCTGGCGCGCTTACCTTCAGGCGATCGGTCTTCATCTCCGCCTGGAAATGAAACGGCCCGGTTTCTATCCGCGCGGCGGCGGCGAGGTCCATGTGTTCTTGCAGCCAACAGCGGAGATCAAGCCGCTTCATTTGCGCGAACGCCGTTCCGTCAAGGTGACTGGCTTCAGCGCCGTCGCCGGCCTTCCCGATCAGATCGCCCGGCGACAGGCACGACGCCTGCGCTATCGTCTCGAACAGAACAAACTGCGCGTCGCGATCGAGGAAGAGACCTGGGAAGGCGGCCCCGGAACGGTCGTCGCCGCCATCCTCGATACGACGCCGGCGCCGACCCTGCTGTTCTCTCTCGGCGAGCGCGGCAAGCCGGCGGAGCGCGTCGCCGATGATGTCGTCGATCAGGTGCTGGCCTATGTCGCTGCCGGCGAACAGTACGCCGTCGATCCGCACAGCGCCGATCAACTGGTGCTGCCGCTGGCGTTGGCCAAGGGAGCGTCGGAGTTCACCGTCAGCGAGGTGACGCTGCACCTGCTGACGAACATCGCGGTGATCCGGCAATTCATCGAGCGCGAGATTGTCTGCGAAGGTGAGGAAGGGCATCCGGGGCGGGTCCGCATCGCGTAGAATACCAGTGATGAACGACACTCTGCCAATCCTGAATGTGGCCCAGATTGTTCCTTGCACCGAGGCGGAGGGACCGGGCAAACGGTTCGCGCTGTGGTTCCAGGGCTGTCCGCTGCGCTGTCCCGGCTGCTGCAATCCGGAGATGCTCCGCTTCGAGGGCGGCACGCCGATGACGCTCGACGAAGTGGTCGCGCAATTGACGGAGACGCACGAGCAGAATGGCCTGGAGGGGATCACGCTTCTGGGAGGCGAACCGCTGGCGCACGCGGCCGGGGGCGTGGCCCTGGCGCGAGCGGCGCACGCGCTCGGCCTGAACGTGATGATCTTCAGCGGCTACTTGCTCGAAGACGCTCGCCGGATGGACGATCCGGCAGTGCGGGAATTGCTCGCCGAGACGGACATCCTCGTCG
>JBBSDR010001446.1:0-2513 GCA_038240465.1 Gemmatales bacterium | reverse complement strand
TCGAGATGCAATTGGCTCATGCCGGTGACGACCATTTCCTTCGTCTGGGCGTCGCGGGTGACGTGGAACGTGGGGTCCTCGTCGGCGATCTTGGCGAGCGAGCCGGAAATCTTCTGCTCGTCGCCGCGCGCCTTCGGCTCGACGGCCAGCCCGAACATCGGCGTCGGGAAGGCCGGCCTGGACAGCGTGACGTGCGTGGCGGCTGTGCTGACCGTGTCGCCGATGTGCAGGTCCTCGACCTTGGCCACCGCGATGATGTCGCCGGCCACCGCTTCCGGCACCGTCTGCGATGCCTTGCCCTGGACGAGCAGCAGGCCCGAGTTGCGGTGCGACTTGCCGGTACGCTCGTTGACGATCGGCTGCTCGGCGGTGATCTTGCCGGAGAAGACGCGCAGGAAGCTGAGGTTGCCGACGAACTTGTCGTTGAGCGTCTTGAAGACCTGGGCATGGAAAGGCGCGTCCACCTTCGCCTCGAGAGAGATGTCCTTGACGTCGCCGCCCTTCTTCTCATGGCCGACGCGTTTGGCACCCTGCGCGGGCGACAGGCCATAGAGGGCGATCCCATCGAGCAGTTCGGGAACGCCCAGGTCTTTCTTGGCAGCAGTGCAGAAGATCGGCACCAGCGTCCCGGCGGCCAGGGACTTGGGCAGGGCGACGATCAGTTCCTCATCGCTGATCGGCTCTTCCATCAGGAATTTCTCGGCCAAGGCGTCGTCGGACTCGACTGCGGCGCCGATCAGTTCCGAGCGAGCGGCGGCGAGATCGACCGGACACTCAGCCGGTGCTGTCGTGGGAGGATGCAGGACGTTGATGACGCTGGTGAACTTGGCGCCGACGGCATTGGGCGCGTTGAACAGCACGCAGCCCTTGCCGAAGGTGTCGCGGATGGTGGCGAGCAGATCGGCGAAGTGAATGTTGTCGGCGTCGAGCTTGTTGATGACGATGAAGCGAGCCAGGTCGCGTTTGCCGGCCTCGCGGAACATGCGCCGGGTGTTGACCTGAATGCCGGCCGGGGCCGACACGACGACGATGGCGGTCTCGACGGCGTCGAGAGCGGTCAGCGCGGCACCGACGAAATCGGGATAGCCGGGCGTATCGAGCAGGTGCAGTCGTTTGCCCCTGGCGTCGAGGTGCAGGACGCTGGTATCGATGGAGAACTTGCGCTTTTTCTCCTCGTCGTCGAAGTCGGAGATGCTGGAGCCATCATCGACATTGCCCTTGCGCTCGACGGCGTGGGCGTGAAACAGAAGGGCGTCGGCCAGGGTGGTCTTGCCGATGGCACCATGTCCGACGAAAGCGACGTTGCGGATATCTTCGACGTTGTGCGTGGCCATGAAGTGGGGTCCTTTGCAACACAGTCCCGGCTGGTCCTATCAAGAAAGAGACCAGCGGGGGAGAGTTTCTTCTCTTCCTCCCCTCGCCCTTTCGGGGGCGAGGGGCCAGTCAGCCGACCGCGCGGATCGCGTCGGCCAGGGTGAAGCGTCCATCGTAGAGAGCGCGGCCGACGATGCAGGCAGCCACACCCGCCCGGGAGAGGCGAGACAGGTCTTCGAGGCTGCCGACGCCGCCGGAGGCGATCACGGGAAACGGCACAACCTCCTGAAGGGCAATCGTGCCTTCGACGTCGGGTCCAGCCAGCATGCCATCGCGGCCGATGTCGGTGTAGACCAGAGCAGACAGGGGCCAGGAGGAACAGCGCCGGGCCGCCTCGGTCGCGGTCAATGCGCCGGTTTCGAGCCAACCGTGCGTCGCGATCTTGCCCTGCCGCGCGTCGATGCCGAGGACGATACGGCCGGGAAAGCGCTCGGTCATCTTCTCGCACCACTCGGGGTCCTGCAGCGCCCTTGTGCCGAGAATGACGCGGGTCACGCCGCGGGACAGAGCTTCCTCAACGTGTTCTTCTTGCCGAAGTCCGCCGCCGAGCTGACAGGGGATGCGGACTTCCTCGACGATTCGTCTGACGCTGGGGCCATTGACGGGCTGTCCCGCGCGGGCGCCGTCGAGATCGACGAGGTGAAGGAAAGTCGCGCCCTGATCGACCCAGCGCCGGGCCATGACGGCGGGATCGTCGCCAAAGACGGTCTCCTGCGCATAGTCGCCCTGGCGAAGGCGGACACACTGGCCGCCGCGGAGGTCGATGGCTGGCAAGAGGAGCAACGTGGGTCCCTCCGTGAGAAACCGAAGAGCCTCAATGGCCTCACTGTAAACGTGCTTTTCTCGAATTGCAAGAGTTTGCGAAGATTTGAGGAGGAACGCTTGTCCCGTCAATTCAGGCGCGCCGCGTAAGCGGCCGGGTGGGGTCCATCGCACCTGGCGGCTTTCGCGGCGCGGCTTGCCCGGGAGCGATTCGTCACCTTCGGCATCCCCGGCTACTATTCCTTCTGGATCTGTCTGCCGCCCCTACTCCACGATTGATCCCGGCAAGGAGCGCGTGATGCGAAGTGCGTCTGTCCTGGTTCTGACTCTCTGCTGCCTGGAGTGGGTCCCGGCGCGCGCGGCCGACTTTGAACCGG
>JBBSDR010001445.1:0-2514 GCA_038240465.1 Gemmatales bacterium | reverse complement strand
TGCTGGTGGCCGAGATCTTCGAGAACGTGCGGCGACAGATGGAATGTGCGCAGTGAAAAAAGAGCCGATGCCGTCGAGATTCCCACTCGAGTCAGGTGCGTCTGCCTGGCGGTCCTCTGCGCACGAGGCTTGCGTTACGAAGCCAGCGGCACCGGCTGTTCAGTTCATGATAAACGGAGCCATCGGAAGGCGCAATGTCAGTAGGTGAGGCGATGGAAAAGACAGCGGAGAAACTGATGACCGTCCCGGAAGTGGCGGAGCGGCTGCGCTGCTCGGAGAGCTTCGTCTACGCGCGAATGGCCGACGGCAGCCTCAAGCATTATGTCCTCGGCACGGGCCGTGGCGCCAAGCGGGTGAGCGAATCCCAGTTGCAGGAGTACATGAAGGACCGGGAGCGGGGCGGTGAACCCGCCCCGTCCCTTCGCGGCATCCACTACCGAGGTTCCTGATCCTTCCTCGCGTTATTCAGCTGGTCGCGGAGATGGTCGCGGCGCTGCCGGAGTTTCTGGTAGTGCCGCATGATCATGTCCGTTCCCTTGTGGCCCAGGATCTCGCAGGCCTGGGCGAGGCCGGCCCCGGACTCGAGCAGGTCGGTGGCAACGGCGTGCCGGTAGAGATAGGCCACGAGATCGCCGCCGAGGTTGAGCGTCTTGCGGACCCGGCGGAAGCGGCAGCGGATGGCGTTGCGTGTCCAGGCCTTGCCGTCCTCGTTGAGGAACAGAGGCCCCTCCGGACGTTCCTTCATCAGCCGCTTGGTGAGTTCCAGTATCGCGGGCGTGAGGATCACGACGCGGGGCTGACCTGTCGCGTGTTCGGTCTTGTGGTCGTCGAGCACCCACACGCCGGTCCGCAGTTCGACGTGCTCGGCGGTGACCATCGAAACCTCGCCCGGTCGGCAGCCGGTGTTCTCGAGTGCGAAGAGGAAGTCGCGGAAGCAGTCGCCCTCGGGATAGCGGTCGAAGATTCGCTGCCGCTCCTCCTGCGTGAGGTAGCGCTCGCGGGCGCGGGCCGGCGGCTTCTTGTACGACTTGATCGGGTTGCGGGTGAACTTGTTGTTCTCGGCGGCCCAGTTGAAGGCCCGCTTGAGTGCGACGACGGCACCCCTGCGGCAGCCCTTCCAGTCGGGATGAGCGTTGAGCCAGGCATCGACGATGTCGCCGGTGACCTGGTGGGGTTTCAGCGCACCGTACAGGTCGCCGAAGGTGACGAGAAAGGCCTTGTACCACTCGAACGTCCGCTCTGCGGTCGTCTCGGCGGCGTGCTTGAGGAAGGCCGCCAGGATGTCGCTGACGCGGACCTTCGTCGGGGGCGGGATGTTGTCGGTGCCCTGCTCCATGAGCTGGTTGAAGAGCGTGAACGCCTCCTGGCGATTCTCCTTGCCCTTGACGAGCTTCTTGAGGAAGCGCTTGGAGCCGGTACGGAGCTGGACGTACCACCAGCCATCATGTTTGCGGAAGAACGGTTTCTCAGGCATTTGCGAACCCTCCGGATCGGGACACCTTGATGCATGGTGAGCCGAAAGGTTCGCCTTCACGCACCCTCCAGGACTGGTACTCCTGGGGGGTGCTGCAATTTTCTGCTGCAAAACCACCGATTCTTGAGGTGAACAAACAGACGGAAGGCTTTCGCTAACTCGTTGTCAGATCCAGCCTTCCTTCTCAGTCGGGGCGAGAGGATTCGAACCTCCGACCTCCTGAACCCCATTCAGGCGCGCTAGCCAAACTGCGCCACGCCCCGAAAAACTCTTCACCGTCTGTCAAGTCGGCCAGGATTTCCAGTGGGGTAAGCCTGATGACTCTCGAACCCTGCTCATCTTACGCTCTCTTCCGCCCGGTTTCAATGCCTACGCTGACACATCGCTGATGGCTTATGCGTCTCCCACCTTGGCTGAAGGGCCAAACGAGGAGGATGAGGAGATTATAAGCGCGCCTCCACCGAAGGTCTAGTGAATAGTATTCCCCGGTTCCTCTCGCGGGCGTATGCGGAAGAGAGGGCCACGCAGAACGAAGACTTTTCGGCGGACGATCCCGACCGCGATTCACGAGTCCGACAGGGCAAGTTTCGCTGACAACCCGGGACCTCTTCCTCCGGGATCGCCCGGACAAGCTTCCGCAGTTTCGTCGTGGCCATCGAGCAGGATGTGGAAAGGAACCCGAAACGATCAACTCGTTCCCGGACTCGTTTGCTCGGCGATGCATTCTCGTCTATCACTGACGCCCCTTTTGCCTTGCTGCGCGTCTGGCGAAACAGCGAGATTGAAGTCACCGCTGTCAAGTGATCGGCGGACCTCCGCTATCCCTTGGAGCGTTGCCGCAGTTGCTCGCGCACCCAGGCGGCGTCCGTCTCCGCCAACGCCGGCTGAAGCGGACGCTCGCACCAAACGGTTTCTTGGATCTTAATTATCAAGAATAAAGCGGCACGGTCCGGCCCGCGCCGCGCCGGCGGGCATCAGTGACAATACCAGGCGGCGATTTCCAAGCCAGGGCAGGCGTACCTGCTGCTCGTTCACCTCAT
>JBBSDR010001444.1:0-2516 GCA_038240465.1 Gemmatales bacterium | reverse complement strand
GCCGCGCTTGACCTCGTTGTGCGGCTTGTCGTCGCGGATCGCCTGGACCAGACGGTCCCACTCGACCTGATAGGGATTCGGCTCATCCTGCTCGAACTGCCAGGCGAGGTCCTTCTCGACGAAATTCTGGCCCTTGTAGATGCGACACTTCGCCGGTGTGTGTCCCGAGGTCGAGATGACGGCCGAACCCTTGGTGCCGTGCGCGTAGCTGGCGAATTCCTGATGGCAGCCGTCGATGTTGCGGCCTTCCAGCAGCAACTTCGTGCCGTCGCCGAAGGTGTATTCCACCGAGTAGGTGTCGAAGTTCTGGTCGATGGCGTTGCCGCGGTAGTGACGGCCGCCGCTGGCCTGTGCCTTGACCGGCCAGGCGTCCTTCATCCAGCAGCATTCATCAATGTTGTGGATCAGGAAATCGCTGTAGCAGCCGCCGCTGGCCCAGAGGAAGGAGTGAAAGCGCTGCACCTGGTACAGCAGTTCGCTGATACCGTCCGGCTTCGGACCGGAAGAAAAGAAGCCGACCGGACCAGTCATGCGATAGGCACGCAGCAGGAGCAGATCGCCCATCTGCCCGTCCTTGATGCGCTTGTGGAGTTCGCCGCGCGCGGAGCAGTGCCGGCACATGAGGCCGACGCCGACCTTGAGGTTCTTCGCGACCGCGTCCTCGCCGAGCTTGAGCATCCTCCTGGTGCTGGGGCCATCGACCGTGAGCGGCTTCTCCATGAAGACGTTGAGGCCCTTGGCGATCGCGTAGGTGAAGTGGACCCAGCGGAAAGCCGGTGGCGTGGTCAGAATGACGACGTCGCCGGGCTTGAGGCAGTCCATCGCCATTTTATAGGCGTCGAAGCCGATGAACTGGCGGTCCTTGGGAACGTCGAGCTGTTTCTCGAAAGGCTTCGCGAGGTTCTTGTGGCTGTCGTCGAGCCGGCCCTGGAAAACGTCGGCCATGGCGACGAGTTTGATCGGCCCGCTCTTGGTGGACAGGGCGTTGGCAGCTGCGCCGGTGCCGCGGCCGCCGCAGCCGACGAGGGCCACCTGGATCGTGCTGCTCTCGGCGGCGTGGGCCAGCGGCAATCCGCCCGCCACCAGGGCCGACGCAACGGCGATCGTCCCGGCTTGCTTCAGCGCTTCACGGCGCGACAGGCCCTTGTTCGTACTCTTGCTCACTCCAGTCCCCTTTTGCTCTCGGGTGAAACCTCGAAGATGATACCAACCTTACTGGTACCATCGTTCGCGATCCGAGTCAACAATTTTGCCATTCTTGGCGGGCCGAGCGAGCCGAGGGGTAGACTCACCGCGCCGCCTCGCTCAGGTTGGATTCAGCGACAGGATGGACGGGCGTGCCATTCGCTTCGGGATCACCCATCCGAGGCACGGCGCGGACCTTCTCGCGGATGGTGGGGCTGCCGACCCAGTACAGGCCGGCGACGAATACAGCCCCGCCGACGACATTGCCCAGCGTCGCCAGCCCCAGGTTGTACCAGTAGCCGCCCCACGACACCGTCTCGCTGTGCGGCAGCAGCAGGCCGATGAGCAACCCGCACATGTTGGCGATGCTGTGTTCGTAGCCGCTGGTGATGAACGTGAACATGCACCACCAGATGAGCAGGATCTTCGCCGTCTCGCTCTTGACGCGCGCCGCCATCCACACGCCCAGGCAGACAAACCAGTTCGCCAGCACCGCGCGCAAAAAGAGTTGATCGGCCGGCAGGTTCATCTTCATACCGGCCAGGTTGACAACGAACGTCTTGATGGGGTCATTGTCGAACAGGCCGGCGTTCACGACCATCCAGGCGACAAGCATACTGCCGGCGAGGTTGCCGACCCAGGTCCAGATCCAGTTGGCGGCCAGGTCCGCCACCGTGGCGCGACGGCTGAGGACGCCGAGAGTCAGAACCAGGTTGCTGCCGGTAAACAGTTCCGATCCGGCGAAGACGACGATGGTGAGCGCCCCGCCGAAGCAGATGCCCATCAGGATTCGCTCGGTCCCGGGGGCCGCCTTCGAGAGCAGGCCGCCGATGGTGAAAATCAGGACGATGGCTGCCCCGACGTACATGCCCGCCATGGCGGAACGCACGAGATGACTGGTCAGAGACTTGCGCTGCTGGATGAGCTTGACGACGGCCTGATCGCTCAGGCTCTGCACGGCTTCTGAGTACATACTCTCTCCCCGACTGGCCAGGGGAGAGCCGGCAAGTGATTGATGGAATCGTTTCGAGGAGAAATTGTATGGGAAATGATGGGAAGGGGTCAGGGGCAAGCAGAGGACCGCCGCTTGCGGCAGTCCTCCTCATGCAATTGCCGGTCAACAGCAATCGACGTTCTCGCCGTTGAAGTCCCGGAACCTTCCCTGGATCGTGGCCGCGTCTTCCTGACTGCGCGGAACGACGCCAAAGACCATGCCGCCATTGCGCAGCGCCGCCTCGTAAGCCAGAGCGTTCTTGTCGGGGATGCCCAGGCCTGCCAGGGCGCCGATCAGTCCGCCCGTCAGCGCACCCGCGCCGCCGCCGGCCAGGGCG
>JBBSDR010001443.1:0-2518 GCA_038240465.1 Gemmatales bacterium | reverse complement strand
TTGATCGTTCTCTGCTTGGAGTGCGCAGCAGCGTTGTTCCCAATCCGCACAACGACTACAGGTGCTATGCCTCATGTTTACCATGGCCATCTTTGTAGTCCGGCTACGTTTTTTGGCCAGATCGCCGGTGAACGGTTACCTTCCGCGAGACCGCCAAACGATTCCAGTGGCTCGACGGCCGGCGTCTCGGGGAGCGTTTCTTCGGAGACTTGTTGCGCTTCGGGACTGGAACCGCTGCTCAGACAGGTCAGGGCGGCGATGAGGGGGGCGTGATCCGTTGCGTCCTCACCGCCGGTCTGTTCGATGTGAGCCAGCGATCGGCGGACCGCGTCCACGAGAGCGAGCAGGGTGCTCGTGATCTCGGGAGTCAGCAGCAACTTGTCTTCGCGCAACTGGCTGAGCAGGTTCTCGCCCGCGTGAGTCAGAGCGCCGAGGCGGGCGAACTCGAAGAAGCCACAAGTACCCTTGATGGTGTGGATGGTGCGAAAGACACTGGCCAGCCGCTCCTGATCGCGGGGGTTCTTCTCCAGCGTGACAAAATCGCGGTCGAGCTGATCGAGGTTCTCGAAGCTCTCGACAAGGAACTCGCGAATGACGTCGTCCATTTCGTTCATACTGAACCACTCGCACAGGAGGGAAAGCGGGACTTCTTGCTTCTGGCAGGCTCAATTTTGCTCTGACATGAAAAACTGTAGCTCGCCTCCGGGTGTTCATGGCCGAACTGAACCGAGATGGCCGAGATTTTTTTTCAGCAGTTCTGCTCCGAGAGTGAGTATTCCTGTCCGCCAAGAATTCTCGAGCCCGGATGCCGCCGCGCGTTCCTGTCTCGGATGAATTCTTTGCCGCGAGCGGAATCGAAGTGAAAAAAGCAGCGGTTTGGAGCGAAAACATGGCCGTTCCGGTTCTCGCGCCTGGCGAGAAGATGCTAGGGTTGACGCGAGGAATGGCCCGCGACACATCGCACGGACCAGACTGGAATCCCGGTGGAGAAGTCGGATGAACGAGATCGATCGAGAAGAGGAACGCACGCTGAGGCGAGCGCGGCTGAGTGCCGTTCCGACAGGCTATTTACGCGTGCTGCGTCCCTCGACGTCGGCGCCGGTCCTGGACCGGAGCGCTCTGCTGGCGCGGGTCGGCGATGATGTGGACCTGCTCCGCGAGCTGGCCGGCATCTACCTCGAAGTATCCGACCTGGCTGGAGGACATTCACACCAGCATCCGCCTCGGCGACGCCCGCATGCTGAAGTTGAAGGCCCATCTGATGTCCGGCACCTCTGCCAGCCTGGGAGCGAAACGCGTCTCCGAGGCGGCGCGCGAACTGGAACTGCTGGGCCATAAAGGCGTGTTGACCGGCGCGGCCGAGTCCTTCGAGGTGTTGCTGGCGGCCATCGACGAACTGGAACCCCACCTGATCGAACTCTCTCAAATCCCGGTCGCCTGAGCCGAGGAGGAACCCATGAACAGTGTTATTACTGAAGTTACCGAAGTCACCGAGATGCCTCCCGAAACTCTCACGGCGGATGATCCCGGGACCATCCTCGTCGTCGATGATTCGCCGATCGACGCCCGCCTGGCGGCCGGCATCATCCGCAAGAAACTCGGACTGCGCGTGATCTTCGCCGCCAATGGAATTGAGGCGCTCGAAGCGATCAAGTTGCAGCATCCCAGTGCCGTGCTGACGGACCTGATGATGCCGCAAATGGACGGCCTGGAACTGGTCCATGAAATCTGCAAGCGCTCCCCGAACACGCCGGTGATTCTGATGACAGCGGCGGGAAGCGAGCAAGTGGCGACCGAGGCCCTGCGGACCGGAGCGGCCAGCTATGTCCCCAAGCTGGTGCTGCACGAACAACTGCCCGCAGTGCTGGCGCAGGTCCTCTCGGCCGGACGCGCCGAGCGCCGCCGCCGCCGGTTCCTCGAAGGACTGCAGCACCTGCACTGCCAGGTCGCGCTGGAAAGCGACGCCGCCCTGGTGCCGGTGTTCATCAGCTACGTTCAGGAACATCTGGCCGGGATGGGACTGTGCGACGCCAACGGCCGCATCCGTGCCGGCGTCGCGCTCGAGGAGGCCCTGGTCAATGGCATGCACCACGGCAACCTCGAACTATCGTCGAAGCTGAAGGAAGACGACCGCAACGAGTACAGCAAGCAGGCGCAGGAGCGGCTGCATCAGTGGCCGTATCGAAACCGCCGCTTGCACGTTCATCTCGACATGACTCCGGCCCTCGCCGTGTTCGTGCTGCGCGATGAAGGTCCGGGCTTTGACGTGTCGCAGGTGGCGGACCCGACGGACCCCGAGAACCTGCTGCGGGCCAGTGGCCGCGGCCTGCTGCTGATCCGCACGTTCATGGACGAAGTCAAGCACAACGAGACCGGCAACGAGATCACGCTGGTTTATCGCCGCAAGATCCCCGTCGAGCGAGTAGCGTGACCCCAGAACTCGGGCGGTTTTCACAGCAAAGTTTGGTTCGCCGTCGGACCATCGTCCGACGGCGCACCAGCGACATAGCGGACCCCC
>JBBSDR010001442.1:0-2526 GCA_038240465.1 Gemmatales bacterium | reverse complement strand
TGCCAGATCCACTGGCAAGCGAAGCTGACTCATTGCAGGTTCATCCGTCGTGGGCAGTGGTATGAGACGCACCTCAAACCGCTGCTCTGCGCCCTGGCAATCGCTTCACGAGATCTTTGGCCAGGCTCCCCGAATACTCCCCTGGTGCCGCTTGAGATTGCGGGATTCGACCGGATCCGGATCGGGCGTGACCGGTCTGTTCTCGGCGTCAAGGTAAAGACAGCCCAACTCTTCCGCGGGCAGCCGAGAAAAAAGGCCCTCCGCGCGCTTGATCGCTCCGAGCCATTGCTTCTTCAATTCTTTGAGGTCGATGGGACGCGCCAGATTTTCGCCCTTCACATCGCTCTCTCGAAAGCAAGAGTGACGGTTCGCCATGTCCAGCAGCAGCGACGGAGTATATCCGGTATCCTTCCCGCAAGCTGCCCAGGCGATGGCTCCCAGGCTCAGATAGGTCTCATCCAGTTGGAGAGTGTCGAGAAAGTCGCGAAAGTCGGCGCGTCCGGCCAGCGCGAGAAACTTGTTGACGGCGAGATCGGCCTGGTGCAGGCAATACCCAAACTCCTCATCCGCCGCGACAGGGAAAAAGCGGAACGCCGTATCGTTCGTCCAGTCGAGTCCCAGTTGGTCGTCGCCTCGTTTCACCTCGGCCCTGTAAAAACCCGGCTGGCGGAGCAACCAGCCAACAGAGTAACCAGACGCTTGCAACACGTGCTCGTCCGTCTCTGCACACAGGGCAACACTCTCGGCAGCGTCGTGGAAGATGTCGAAGTCGTGAGAGTAATGAAGGCTGGCGTCTGCCCGGTTGAGGACCGCACCGCCAGCGAGGTAACTCTCCGGGTTGCGGTTTGTCGCCAGCACATGGGCGACCTCCTTCTGAAAGAGAGTGAGAGGCAATCGATAGGGTCTCTTCAAAAGGAGGCGTGTCATTTCTCCTGGAGCTTCTCAGCCAGGATAAAGCCCCTGTGGCCGCCGTATTTCCGCAATCCCTTCATTACCAGGGGGAGCAGGTCCTCGGTGACGACCAGATCGGGCGGGCAGTGCCAGAAGCACCGCGTATGGTACTCGCGACAGAGCCGATTCGCCAACTCCAGTCGCTCCTCGGGAGTGAGCGGAAGGTTGACGTCGCCGCTCATAGCCCGGACAGCCGGCCGGTGCTGTCGCCGAACGACGACACCTTGACCTCGACGCGGTCGAGCATCGACAGATAGAGGTTCGTCAACGGCGTCTCGCGGCGGAAGCGGAGATGCTGGCCGCCCGTCAGCGTGCCGCCGCCCTTGCCCGCCAGCAGCAGCGGCAGATCGTCGTGATTGTGACGGTTGCCGTCGCTGTTGCCCGAACCGTAGACGATCATGCAGTTGTCCAGGAGGGTCTTCTCGCCTTCCTTGATCCCCTTGAGCTTGCCCAGCAGATAGGCCAACTGTGTCAGGTGGAAGCGGTTGATCTTCTTGATCTTCTCTTGCTTGTCCTTCTTGCTTTCGTGATGCGACAGGTCGTGATGGCCTTCGGGGACCCCGATCGACGAATACGAGCGATTGCTGCCCTCGTTGGCGAAGACGAACGTCGAAATCCGCGTCACGTCGCCCTGGAAGGCCAGAACCAGTACGTCGGTCATCAGCCGCAGATGTTCCTCGTAGACTTTCGGAATGCCCGCCGGCCTGACGGCGTCCTTCGGCAACTTCGCTTCTTTCGTGTCGTCGCCGGTCGCCTTCGACAGCCGCAGTTCCACCTCGCGAACGCCCGAGAGATACTCGTCGAGTTTGCGCTGATCGGCACCGCCGAGGTCTTTCTTGAGCGCGCTGGCATCCTCGGCGACGAGGTCGAGGATGCTCTTGCGATAGCGTTCGCGGCGCGCCCGCGCCTCGGCCGCTTCCTTGAGGTTGTCGCTGGAGAAGAGGCGGTCGAATACCTGCCTGGGATTGATCTCCTTGGGCTGCGGCGTCGAGTCGCCACGCCAGGAGAGATTGTTCGAGTAAGCGCAACTGTAGCCGGAATCGCAGTTGCCCGCGAGCCGGCCCCCCTCGCAGCCGATCTCGAGTGAGGGGAAGCGCGTCTGGTTGCCGAGCTTCTGGGCGGCGAGTTGATCGACGGAGACGCCCACCTTGATGTCGGCGCCGTGCGTCTTGCGCGCTTGCCGGCCGGTGAGGAAGGAGGACATGGCGCGGGCGTGATCGCCGGGGCCGTCGCCGTTGGCGCGTGCCTTGTCGCAGGTCAGCCCGGTCAGGATGGAGAAGTCCTGACGGAACTCCTTGAGCGGCTCGAGCAGGTACGGCAACTCCCAGTCGCTTCCCGTCGTCTTCGGCGTCCAGTCCTGCATATGAACGCCGTTGGGAACGTAGAGGAAGAGCATCCGCTTCGGGGCGACAGACGGCGCTGCGGCCAAGGCGTGCGGCAGCATCGATTCGAGCCAGGGCAGCGCCAGGGCGGTGCCAAGACCACGCAGGATAGTCCGACGAGTAATGGATCGCATCGATTCCCCTTCCTATACCAGCCCCGAGCGCAAGGGAGGGGTCCTTCGGGAACCCTCGC
>JBBSDR010001441.1:0-2529 GCA_038240465.1 Gemmatales bacterium | reverse complement strand
CGCGCTCGATGACGACCGTCGGAGGACGGCACTGATACTGACGGGCGATGGCCGCGACGCTGGCGCGGACGGCAGACTCGATGGCGGCGAAGCGGTCTGTCGGCGCGTCGAGGCGAATGCGCAGTCGCGCGGGCGACTCCTGGAAAGCCTGATAATCGAGTATATCCGGATCGGCGAGTAAAATCATGCGACGAATCGTGTCCGGAAAGATCGGCCGCAGTCCGCCGCCATCCGACTCGAAGTAGCAGACGTCATCGCAGCGGCCCTCGATACGGCTCAGCACGCGGAAGGCCGAGCCGCAGCGGCAGGGGCGCGGATCGAGCGCGACGACATCGTTGAGGCGATAGCGGACGATCGGTTGCGTGCGCCGCCACAGGTCGGTCACAATCGGCGTGAATCGAGAAGCGAGCGAGTCGAGCGGCTCCATCTGCACCGCGACAAGGTCCTCTTGCACATGCAGCGATCCCGCATGACAACTCACCGCCAGCAGGCCCTCGGTACACTGATAGATCTGCAGCACCGGCACCCCGAAGACGTTTCGCAAGCGCGCCTCGTCCTGTGGCTCCAGCACTTCCGCGACGGAGACAAGCCATTCGGGCCGGACGCGCAGTTTCCCCGCCTGATAGGCGTCGGCGAGGAAGCCGAGCAAGGACGGGGGACCGGCGAGAAAATCGGCCGGCTCCGCATTGAGGGCCGCGATGGCCTGGTCGAGCGGCATCATCAAGTCGTAATAGCGGAAGCGAAGCCAGCGTCCGCCGAGGCTCTCGTAGAGGTTGCTGTTGGAGCGCAGGAACAGGGCGATGCGATAGCCGCGGCGGCGAAACCCGGGCAGCAGCCGGGCGAGGAGTGTTCCCGCCCACCCGGCCTGCTCCTCCGGACTGACCAGGAACAGACCGCGATGGCCCGACGTTCCCGACGACAGGCCGACGGTCAGGCCGCGAATCGTCGAGCGAAAGTCGCGCTCGGTTTCGGCGCGGACCGCAATGTCCATCGCTTCCCGGCGTGAAACGCCGCGCGTGTTGAAGGTGTCGAAAGAGGCCATCATGGCGCGCTTGTCAACGGTTGGCAGATTGGCCCATTCCGCCGGCCGATGGCCTTTGAAGAGTCGGCGATAGAAGCGGGAATAGCGCATCGCATGATGGACGATCTTGCGGGCGTGATGGTCCTGGAACACGAGCAAACGCCGGCCGCGCAGGCGCTGAAAACGCCAGCGTGCGGCGACGAACCAGGCCAGAGAAGTCGCCAGGGTCATGCTCGCCTCCTGCGTTGAATGTACTCCGTCGAACGCCGGGTCGTTTCACTTCTGACGCAGAACGTCGCGGATGTGTCCTACAGCGTCCCCGCCGTACCTGCTGCTGGAGGTCGTGGAAGGGACGATGAATCGAGAGCATCTGGTGGACTTCGTCCGCAGGTGCTGGGAGCGGATCACCTCCTACCTGCCTCCGGAAAAAAGCGCGTTCACGGTTGTCGATGAGTTTGCCGCCCGCGCCGATCAGCCGAGCGGCCTCGACGCGGCGCTCTACGCCGATGAGGCCGCCCTGAAGGCCGCGCGGTGGGCACCGGCCTTCGGGGAGGAACGCAGACAGCAGGCCGCACTGCTGCGGCAGACCTTCCCCCACCCGTTCTAGCACCCAACGGTTTCTGGAGGAACGCATGGAAATCATGGCCAGCTGCACAAGCCTGAAGCGCAAGCGAAGGGAATGGCAGAAGAAGGGGCATTCCTTCGCTTGCGCTTCAGGCTTGTGCAGCGTCTCATCCTTTATCGCGGCCGGATCGTGCATGACAATCCCTCGGCGGTGACGCTGAGCCTGCTGCAGCATCAACTGTGCGGCGATTCGGCGGCGCGGCTGGAGATGGCGCTTGCCGGTCGGCTTGAAGATCGAGTCGCAACAGGAGGCAGCGGGACACGCGGAGCGGCACGGCTGTCTAGAAGCGACGGCGGCGTTGCAGCGGTTGCGGCAATCGGCCCGGCACTGCGCGACGATGGCGACGATGGAGGCGATGCGCGGCCTGCTGGTTCGAGGTGCTGGCGCGTTTGCTGCGCCAGCCGTGGACGTTTCCAGGTTCGCCGTCCGCCGACGGACCCGGTGAATGCGCTGTTGAGCCGGGGCTACACGTTCCTGCTGTCGCGGACGGTGGCTCGCTGTGAGGCATTGGGATTGGAGGTGTTGCACGCGTTTCGTTCGGGCCGGCCGTCGTTGGCGTGCGATCTGATGGAGCCGCTGCGGTTGCCGGCGGCGGACCGCAGGGCGATCGAGTTGTGCAACGAGGGCCGTCTGGAGCCATCGAGTTTCGTGGCGGGTGAAGATGGCGGAATACGCTTGCATCCGTGGTCGATGGGGCGTACGATTTCGACTTGGGAGGAGGACTGGCAGAATGGCGGTCACGAGTGCGAACTCGACCGTCTGCTGACGGCGCCGGTCGAGCGATTGCGGATTCAGTCGCCGCGGCCCGGATCTCCGCTCACCGAAGAGCGAGGACTGAGTGGGAGCAATCTTTGAAAAGTTGGTGAACTTGCTCATAATTCTT
>JBBSDR010001440.1:0-2530 GCA_038240465.1 Gemmatales bacterium | reverse complement strand
GGAGACGATCAAGGCCGATCTCCAAATCGACTACTTCTTCAACAAGCCGGTTGCCGGCGGCAAGGTCAAGGTGACCGCGTCCACGTTCGACGTCGCCTTCAAGGACTTCCAGACCATCGACACGAAGACCGACGAGCAGGGACATGCCAAGGTCGAGATCAAGCTGCCCGACTATTTCGTCGGCCAGCCGCTCGATAAGGGCAACGCTCTCGTGAAACTCGAAGTGAAGGTCACCGACAAGGCCGACCACACCGAGACGATTACCAGGACCTACCCAGTCAGCAACAAGCCGATCCAGGTGAGCCTGCTCCCGGAGGCCGGCAGGCTGGTCCCCGGCGTCGAGAACCGCGTCTTCGTGGCGGCCCTCTATCCCGACGGCAGCCCCGCTTCGTGCGACGTCCAGCTCTGGCTCAACAAGGACGTCAAGGATAAGTTCCTCGGCAAGAAGAAGACGAGCAGCGCGGGCCTGGCCGAGTTCAGCTTCACGCCCGATGAGAAGCTCTTCCGCGCCGGACAGTGGCAGCAATTCGACATGGAGATGCTCGGCGGCAAACAGCAGATCTGGGCGCCGAAGATGCTCTTCGACCTGAAGGTCGTCGCCGTTGACGCACAGGGAACGAAGGTCGAGGCGGTCCACGAACTGACCGGCGAGCCGTTCGGCACCAACGTCATGTTGCGGCTGGACAAGGCCATCTACCAGGGCGGCGACACGCTCACGCTCGACGTCCGTTCGTCGGCGGGCATGCCGACCGCTTACGTCGATCTGGTCCGCGACGGCCAGACGCTGTTGACGAAGTGGCTCGATGTCAAGGATGGCAAGGCGAAGGCATCGGTCGATCTGCCGAGTGAGGTCTTCGGCACCATCGAGGTACACGCCTACCAGATGCTCAACCACGGCGAAATCCTTCGCGATTCGCGCGTCATCTATGTGCAGCCGGCGAAGGAACTGAAGGTCAACGTCAAGGCGGATCAGCAAGTGTACAAGCCCGGCGAGGAAGGCAAGATCCGCTTCGAGGTGACCGATCAGCAGGGCAAGCCAACAGCGGCCGCGCTCGGCGTCATCATCGTCGATGAGGCGGTGTACGCCTTGCAGGAGATGCAGCCCGGCCTGGAAAAAGTGTACTTCACGCTTCAGGAAGAGTTGATGAAGCCACAGGCCCAGGCGACGTTCAAGCCGGGCGAGACGATTGACAACCTCATTCGCAGGCCGGCCCTCAACGCGGGCCAGCAGCAGATTGCCCGGGCGCTGATGGGCGGAGTGAAGCCCAAGCCGCAGATGGCCTGGAACGTCGATCCGGCCCAGGGACGCAAGCAGAAGTTCGACCAGATGCTGTCCCGGATCGGCCAGGGCATGTTCCAGGTATCCATGCACGGCAAGCCGCCGGCCATTCGCGATCCGAAGACTAAACAGTCGGGCTTCCGCGACGATCTGCTGGAGGAAGTTCGCAAGCAAGGCTGGCTCGACCAGGCGGTGAAGAATGATCCCTTTGGCCGAATCCTCAGCCTCAATGGTCTGGCGGAGATCGATTCGGATTTCGACGCTGATAACCTCGCCCGCGCCGTGACGAACTATCGCATGGACCATGTCGCCGGCTTCGTCGTCCAGATCTCGCAGGGCCAGAAGGCACAATTGGAGAAGGACGGCAAGTGGACCTTCCCTGAGAACTGGCTGGCCGACACCGCGAAGAAGCAAAACTGGGCCGCCTTTTGGCTCATCGACGGCTGGGGCGGCTCGATCAAGTTGGTCAAGCGCGCTCAGAAGAAGGAGGACGGCAACCCACAATTCCAGGATTACGACCTTGTCTCCGCCGGACCCGACGGCAAGTTTGGTACGGCGGACGATGCGTGCCACGGCGACAAGGTGACGTGGAAATACAACGGCGACAACGAGCCGCGCCGCAAACTGCTTGCGCAGGTGGAAGGGCAACAGCAGCGGTTCCCCTGGCGCAGAGGACTCGATCGGGGCTTCATGGATCCCCAGGGCCGCATGCACTTCCCACCGCCACCACCGGGGTCCGGACGCGGCCAAGGCGGCGGCCGTCTCCCTGTCCCGATGCTATCCAACAAACCACCGTCGGACTCCAGCGGCGGATCGGCAGGTGCAGCGCCGCCGATGCATTTGCGCGAGTATTTCCCTGAGACGATGCTCTGGCAACCGGCTCTCGTCACCGACGACAAGGGCATCGCCCTGCTGCCCGTGACGTTCGCCGACTCCATCACCACCTGGCGGCTGACGGCTTCCGCATCGTCGGCCGGCGGGCTGCTGGGCGGCACGACAACGCCGCTGCGGGTCTTCCAGGATTTCTTCGTCGATCTCGATCTGCCGATCGCGCTGACGAAGAACGACGAGGTTTCCTTCCCCGTCGCGGTCTTCAACTATCTGAAGACGCCGCAAACGGTGAAACTCGAACTGGTGCAAGAGCCGTGGTTCGAGCTGGTTGACGGCGGCCTGGTCCGCTCGCTCGACCTGAAGGAAGGCGAGGTGACCGGCGTCAAGTTCCGCATCCGGGCGAAGAAGGTCGGCAACTTC
>JBBSDR010001439.1:0-2530 GCA_038240465.1 Gemmatales bacterium | reverse complement strand
GTTGCCTGCGTGTGCATACGCCGAGAAACCACGAGAGAACACTCTGTAGGCGAGCGGCAGCCCTTAGCTGAACACGTGAGAGTTCAGCCCGGCACTCCGTGGCTGAACTCTCACGAGTTCAGCTACGGGTGCGACACTTTCTGCCGCCCGCCCTTAGACCTGCGAGGAGGTTTCGTATGCCCAGTATCCACGTCGTGTGCCGGAACGGGAAGCACCGCAACTTCCTGGTCAAAGGGTTGAGCGATCTCAACGCGCTGGCCGGGGTTCCAGTACTTCCGTGCGGCACACCCGCTCAGGCGGCTGATCTCCTGTCCACACGCACCGGCGGCGTGGACGCCATCGTGTACAGCTTGCTGGGTGGCGGTGACCCGGACCGGGACCTTCCGCTCTTGCTGCAGGCCGGAAATAACGCACCAGTGATTGTGGAGTTGGATGGCGACGACCCGAAAGACGCCTATGCCATGCTGCGCCTGCGGGCCTACAATGTCGTCTCGCGCGATCTCCTCAAGATCCCGGAACTATGCGCCATCGTCAACCGGGGCATCGGCGGAGGACTCCCTTATCCGCAGCAATACTTGCTGGCACAGCGGCAAAAGCTGAGCTGGGGGTTCATGAGCATGTCGTTCGACCCAGGCAGCCAGGATCACGTCGATTTCGAGTGGGCGATCCGCCCGACTGCTCGCCTCCTCGACCTGGGACTCGACCGCTTCGATGACATCGTCTTTCAGGGTCATTGTGACTTGCGGCTGCGCATTCAGCAGGCTATTCTGGAAAGGACATGGCTCGTGGCCCAGCTTTCCACGCATACCCCCAACACCATGTATGAGATCGGGTTCGCGGATGCACACAAGAGGACGATCCTCGCTCTGCGGCGGCGGAACAGCCCTCCCCTGCCGGCGGTCCTGGCTGGCGCTCTCTACCTGGACTACTCGACCAAGACCGAACTGGCGATGAAGCTGTTCTTCGGTCTGGGTGGCACGGAGAACGACTTGTAGCATCCTCGATTTCCCCCTGAGCGTGCCAGCATGGTCCCCACATGGCCAACGAACACATCCTGATTGTCGATGACGAACGCGGAGTAGCCGAGAGCCTGCGGCAGATGCTCGCCTTCGAGGGCTACGCGGTCGAGGTCACGTCCAGCGCGGCCCAAGCTCAGTCGCTGCTGGCGCGCGGGTTCTTCGATGTGGCCCTCATCGATTTGCGCATGCCCAAGGTGAACGGCATCGAGATGCTGGAGGTCTGCCGGCGGATCGATCCAGCCGTCGCCGCGCTCGTCTTGACGGCGTATGGGACGGTCGAGGCAGCCGTCAAAGCGTCTCACCTGGGCGCCAAGGACTTCCTGGCCAAGCCCATCCGCCGTGACGACTTACTGGCCGCCGTGCAGCGCGCTCTCGACGCCTCGCGCCTGAGCCGCGAGGCGCGAACCCTCCGGCAACTGCTCCGGGGCAACTCCTCGTTTGCCGCCATCATCGGCCGCAGCGCCAAACTGGCCGCGCAGCTCGACCTGGCCGCCAAGGTAGCGCCGTCAGACATCAACGTGGTCATCAACGGCGAAACCGGCACCGGCAAGGACCTTGTCGCCGCGGCGATTCACGAAGCGAGTCCGCGCGCACGCCACATGATGGTCACTGCGGTCATCGCCGCCGGGCCGGGTGAACTGCAGAAAGGCGCCCTGTTCGGACATGTGGCCGGTGCCTTCACTGGGGCCGTCGGGGCACGGCGGGGCTTCTTCCAGGAGGCCCATCAGAGTACCCTCTTCCTGGATGAAATTGGCGACATCTCCCTCGAAACGCAGGTCGCCCTGCTCCGGGCCGTCGAGAAGAAGTCCATCTTACCCGTGGGAGCGGACCGGGAGATTCCGGTGGACGTCCGGATCCTCTCGGCCACACACCGTGACCTTGCACGCGACGTCGAGACGGAAAGGTTCCGTGAGGACCTCTACTACCGGCTAGGTGGAATCTTCCTGGAAATGCCCGCCCTCCGCGAGCGCCCGGAGGACATTCCGCTTCTGGCGGCGCATTTCGCGCAGCAGTGCGCGGGGCCGACACGCGCCATGCCGGAGTTCGAGCCGGCCGCCCTGGCGGCCCTCTGCGCTTACCACTGGCCGGGGAACGTGCGCGAACTCAAGAACGTGATCGAGCGCGCGGTGCTGCTCTCGGAAAACGGCCCCATCCAGTCCGATCATTGCCTCCTCCACCCAGTCCGCGCCGAGGGCAACTCGCCTTCGGATGCGGTTTACGACCTGCCGCTAAAGATCGCCACGAATGAGTTCACAGCCAACTACCTCCGGCGGCTGCTGATCCGTTTCGGAGGCGACAGCCAGAAAGTCGCCGAACATGCTGGGATCCACGTCAGCCATGTCCGCCGCCTCGTGCGAAAACTCGGTCTGAGGGCCGAGGATCGGGGCGGAAAAGGCGACTCGAGCAGACCGTGAGCTCTCCTTCCTGTGCAGAGTTGTTCAGGACGGTAAACGGGGCCGGGACGCTTGTTGGATGAATCGTGCCTGTCCCGTTTTGCGTCCTCCCGGTGT
>JBBSDR010001438.1:0-2536 GCA_038240465.1 Gemmatales bacterium | reverse complement strand
CATCGCACCAGATTCTGAAGGAGCTTGCCGAGCAAACGGGCCAAAGGACCGGCTGGGCAAAGCTCCGTGGGGGACCGTCTCGGCCACGACCCTGGCGGAAACGGATTATGCAGTTCCTTTCGCCTCCACAGTCTGCATTCTTCAACTCACCGGAGCAGCCGGGAGCGGATAGAGGTACGCGCCTTCGATGCTGACATTGCCGAGCGCATTGCCTTCCCAGCGGACAGGACAGCCCTTCGGGGCAGATGCTTGACTGTGGATCGCGAGAACGTCGCGGGCAATCGGGTCGGACGGCCCCAGCAACTTCACTTCGAGGGGGTCGATCCCGAAGGGCTGCGGCATCTCCCGGATCAACGTGTGAAGCCGCCCGTAGGCCTGGTGGATCCCCGCCGTCTCGACCACGCTCGACACGACGTAGAAGCGCCAGCGGCCCTTCTCACTGGTCTTTAACCAGACTGCTGCCAGGACCTCAAAGCCCTCTTGAAACAGCTTCTCGATCAGCTTCACGCCGGCCACCATCGCACTTTCTACCAGTGATTCTGTATCCATTGGAACACTCCGTCCGGATTGGCGCTGATGGCATCATACAGTGCCTGCGCTTGCGCCTGAGTTTTCTGCAGGTAACGGCTCGACTCCTCCCAGTCCCTGGCAATCCCCCAGTTGATTAAGAATGCGGCATTCGCCGTGATGTGGACATCCAGTGCCGGTTTGAGATTCGCCTGGACCACCAGGACTTCGAGGTCATGAGTCCAGCACTTCTCGGAGAATTTTTTATCGGTGAAGATGACGCCGGTTGCTTCGACGTGCGCCATGATACACGCTTTCAAGCCGCATTCGGCAGCGTAACCGGCCAGATAGTAAGCTCCTGCCCAGCGACCGCCAGCCAGGAGGATCGCCGCATCCAGAACCCTATCTTGCGCCAGTTGTCGCAACTCCGCCCTGTTCACGCCGGCGCTCCCGTGCTGGAAAGCACAACCACTTGGTCCTTCGTCCTCAATCGTATCAAGTCGGACGGTTCGCGCCCACCGATCACATTCAAAGACCCTCGCTCACGCTTCGGGTTCTGATTACCGCACCTTGACCACATGTGGACGCTTCTCGACGTTGCCGGCCATGTCTTCCGCGTGCGCCTTTACCTCGAAATCCTTGCCGCCCTTCAATGTGATCTCCCACTCGGCGAAACCTTCGCGCATCGCCTTCGCCGGTTGGCCGTTGACGATCACACTCTTGATCGCGCCGTTGTCCGTCGAGGTGCCGCGGACCAGCCATGATCCCTCACCCATCCGGCGAACGCCGGTTACAACCGTCGTCGGCGGCAGGTCGTCAACGGGATCGAGCAGGTTCGGGAAGGCCACGTCGCTCACTTCCGCCAGGCGCGATTCGTCGCCGCTGACCTGCTTCTCCACGCGATAGACCAGGCCATCCGCCTTGTACTCCTTGCTGCGCGTGCTGACGACGCGAGCGTGCTTGCCTGGACTGAACCAGTCGTGCAGGGTGATCGGCACACCCTTCTCGGTCGTCGGAGTGGGCCGGGGGCCGCCGCCGAGATTGACCAGCGCTCGACCCTTGTCGCCGGTCCAGTTCGTGATCTTGACGTTGCGGAAGTGCGACACCGCCTTGCCCGTCGGGTTGTCGTCGCTGATCTGGATCAACGGCATGGACGAACCCGAGTAGATGCCGTCGAACGTCAGACCATCGACCGTCAGAGGGCCGTACTGCACGCTGAGGTCATCGTGGCCGCGATTGAATGGCTCCGTGTTCGTCTGGCCGATGAACAGGTTGCGATAGACGTGATTGTCGTAGTTGGGGTGATAGACACCATAAGCCGCCTTCCAGATGTGCATGTTCTCGACCAGAAGACTCGGCACCTGGGGGCGGAATGCATAGTGGGTCCCCCACAGTTTCGTGTTGCGGACGACGAATGGATGCCGAGTGTCTGGCCCAACGCGGTTGACGCCCTCGCCGAGATTGAATCCGTACAGCCCCTCGTGGTGCGATTCGTTGTCCTCAAAGCGGACGAACGGCAGCGTGCGAATGTCGAGTGACTTCTTTGAGCCGTCCGGCTGCTGGATCGCGAAGGTTAGCTTGAGGGCGCTGGTCGGTGTGGCCTCGTAGCGGTAGCCGTAACGGTCGTTCTCGCAAGAGACGTTGCGCGTGAAGGTGTTCAGGCAGTTGGACCACCAGAAGCCAGAACCCTCGTTCTGATCGAAGGGCAGCACCTGCTTGGGCAACGGCTTGCTGTGGAACGCCTGCACCGCCAGACAGCGATCGAGGACGTTGAATACTTCGGTGCCGTCCTCGAAGAAGAAGCCGTGGCCAACGCTCTTGTAGCCGACGCAATCGCGGACGACCAGATAGTTGGTGCCGTGGATGGTCAGCCAGCGATTGTGGCTGTCCCAGATCGAGGCGCCGATGACGGAACTGCCGCGCATCGTGTCGCCGCACAGGTGATAGTGCAGCGCATACTTGCCGAGGACGCCTTCCTTGCCGAGATGGCGGAACTCGGCGTAACCGATCGAGCCGGTGGAGTATTTGT
>JBBSDR010001437.1:0-2538 GCA_038240465.1 Gemmatales bacterium | reverse complement strand
CTTCCGTCTTTCTTGCCGCTTGCGGCTTGGCGGATTGTCCGCCTAAGCTGCAAGCGGCAACCCGTTTTTCCGCCATCGGTCCTGAAAGCGTCTCATGAATCAGGCACTCGATTCGCCAGACACTTTTTGACTTTATCCCTCTGGCGAGCCGACGGTGGAAGTTGAGGTTGTATTTCCGTGGGCGAGCCGCGAAACTGCTCGCTTCCGCATCTCACGAGGAGGCAAGGATGCCAGTCTCCGTCGGACCCACGCAGCGATTTTTCAGCACCGTACTCTCGCTCCCCGACGTCGTCGCGGCTCGCGCCCTCGCAACGCCTCGTCCGAGTTGGCGCGCCGTCTTCCTGAAGGCTTTCGCTCACGTCGCCGCCGCGAATCCGCTGCTGCGACGCTGCCTTGTTCCCTGGCCGATTTCCCGTGTGTATCAGCATCCGGAGACGATCGCTATCGCATCGGTCGAGCGCAGCGATGGGATTGGCTTCGTCCGTGTGACTCGACCGGAGAAGCTGCGGCTGTCCGAAATCGATGCCCTTCTCGAAGGCGAAGGCAGTCCACCTCCACGCCACAGTCGGCTATTGCGATTGGGTGTGGCCTGGTCGGGCAGCTTTCGCGCCCAGCGCTTTGGCACCATGAGCATCGGCCCGCATCCCCTGCCGATCCTGATGCCGGCGCTGCATCACGGATTGATCGACAAGGACGAGGTGGACGTGCGTTTGACCTACGATCGGCGCATTCTCGATGACGAGGACGCAATCCGCGTTCTGGCCGCTCTGGAGGATGTCCTCCATGAGCGCATCCTGACCGAGTTGCGTTATCTCGAATCCGTCGAGGCCGCCTGAGCCATCGGATTGCGTCATTCCAGTAAACGCCGTGCGCTGTGGCCCTGCTTCTTGATCTTGTCGAGCAATTCGCTCAGGCGCTTGACGACGGCCGGCTCCTTCAGGTAGACGTTCTCCTTCTCCTCGGGGTCCTTCGCCAGGTTGTAGAGTTGTCCCCTCGGCCCATCCGGCTTCGGTTTCTCGCTGTGCGGCGTGCTGAAACCGCCGGAACCGAGGCCATCGATGAACTTCCAGTCGCCCTGCCGGATCGCGAACAGGCCGCCGCCTGAATGATGCACGACAGCCTCGTGAATCGGCCTGTCGAGTTTCTTTCCCTTCAGCACGGGCAGGATGCTCTCGCTATCCTCGCCGGCATTGGCGGGAAACTTCGCGCCGGTCAACTCGGCACAGGTCGCGAGGATGTCCGCCAGACAGATCAGTTCATCGCTCGTCGATCCGGCCTTGATCTGGTGCGGCCAGCGCGCGAGGAAGGGGATGCGATGTCCGCCTTCCCAGGCATCAGACTTCTGGCCACGGCGATTGTTGCTCGCGGAATGGCCGAACTTCTTGATGTCCTCCGGCGTCCAGTGCGCTCCATTGTCGCTGGTGATAATCACAAGCGTTTCGTTCTCCAGCCCGGCCGTCTTCAGCGCTTTCAGCACCTGGCCGATGCTGTCGTCGGTCTGCATGACGAAGTCGCCGTACCAGCCGGCCTCGCTCTTGCCCTGGAACCCCTTCACCGGCATCCAGGGAGTATGAGGCGACGACAGGGCGAGATAGAGAAAGAAGTTCCGTTGATCCAGCAAGGCCCTTTTTTTGCTGCTGATGATCTTGACGGCTTCCTCCGTGAGCTTCGGCAGGACGTCTTCGTGCTTGAAGCCCGGCGCGATGGCCCCACCGCGCCAGAAACCGCCGCCCCCCTCACGCCGCGACTTGCTCGGTGGGATCATCCCGGTCGGCTTTACGACCGGCGCCTCATCGCGGACAAACAGGTACGGGTCCATGTCCAGTGATGCGGGGATGCCGAAGAAGGAGTCGAAGCCGAGCGACAGCGGACCGGGACGCAGGGGTTTGTCGTAATCGGTCTTTTTGGCATCGCCGAGTCCGAGGTGCCATTTGCCGATGGCGTGAGTCTCATATTTGTCTTTCTTCAGCAGAGAGGCGACCGTCATCCGTTCCGACTCGATGAGCATCGGATCGTAGCCATACAGAACGCCCTGCTTGAGGCGCGTGCGAAAGGCATAGCGGCCGGTGAGGATTCCATAGCGCGTCGGCGTGCAGACGCCGGAGGGCGAGTGGGCATCGGTGAAGCGCATGCCCTCGGCCGCGAACCGATCGATGTTCGGCGTCTTGATCTTCGACGCCTTGTTGTAGCAGCCGCAATCGCCGCAGCCCAGATCGTCGGTGAGGATGACAACGATGTTGGGAGGCGTCTTGGGATCGGCTTTCGCGTGATGACCTGCGATAAGCAGGCACAGAGCGGCGAGTACTCCCGAGACGATAAGGCGGAGGAATGGAGACATCGGTAACTCCCGGGTTTCGGCGTCGGAGTCGGAACCGAGCTATTTGCTCAGGACCACGCGTTTCGCGCGCGCGGCTGCAGAGGCATTCTCGCGCAGGATCAGTTCGCCATCCTTCACCTCGATAACCCAGCCCTTCATCGGTCCAGTCCCTGCCCGAATGGTGGCGGAGATTTCGTACATGTCTCCGGGGGTCTTCCCCT
>JBBSDR010001436.1:0-2540 GCA_038240465.1 Gemmatales bacterium | reverse complement strand
TGGCGGAGACGCCCGCCAAGCCGCAAGCGGCCGAGGGTTCCCATGACGTGGCTGCTGCGACAACTGGGCATCACCGATGACTTCGTCAATCACATCGACGAAGTCTCGCTCCGCTTTCAGTACGAGAACGTGCTGTTCGCCGGACTGGCCCTGCTTTTGCCCGTCGCCGTGTTGATCTACCTGCGCCAGCGGCGCAACCTGCCGACGATGCCGCCGGCGCTGTGTCTGACGCTGACCGTCACGCGCACCCTCATTCTGCTGCTGCTCATCATCGCGCTCGCGGACCCGAAACTGGTGTTTGATGAGCGCAAGGAAATCAGGCCCGTCGTCGCCGTGCTGTTCGATCACTCCCACAGCATGACCCTGCCGGCCGGGCCGTTCGAGTCCGAGAACGAATTGCTGCCCATCGCCGAGGCGGCGGGCTATCGAGTCACCGGCAGCGCGCTCGATGCCCCATCGCGCCAGGCCATGAATCGAATGACGCGCGGCAAACTCGCTCATGCGGCGGTGCAGAACGCCGGCCCGCTGCTACGCGACCTCAACAAGCGCTTCGACGTTCGCTACTATGGGTTCGCGCGCGATATCACCCGACTCGGCGTCGATCCCACCAGTCTGAAGTTGCCCGAACCACCCTCGCCGGGCGGTCCCGTCACTGACACCGGCAACGCCCTGCACCAGGTCCTCGAAGAAACATCCGGCCAGCAGCTTGCCGGCATCGTCGTCCTGTCCGACGGCCAGAATACCGGCGGCCGTTCGCCCGCCGAGGCAGCGCGTCGGGCAGCCAGCATCAAGGTGCCGGTCTTCACGGTGCCGGTCGGTTCCGCGAAGCGCTTGCAAGACATCGCCATTGTCGATCTCTACACGACCGAGGTCATCTCCGTCGGCGATACCGCGCATGTGTCGGTCACCATCGAATCGAACGGCTTCGATGGCCGGCCTGTCAAGGTCGAGTTGAAAGAAGAGGACAAGGTCATCGAGTCGAAGGACCTCGTCCTGCGCGGCGTCGAGCAGCAGCACCTCGACCTGAGCTTCAAGGCGACGAAGCCGGGCGTGCGCTATCTCACGGTCCACGTCCCGCCGCAGCCGGAGGAGCCGGAATACCTCCACGCCAATAACACCGAGACCGTCGCCATCCGCGTCACCGAGGAACGGCTCAAGGTGCTGTTCGTCGAGGGCCTGCCGCGCTGGGATTTCCGCTTCCTCAAGAACGCGCTCAATCGCGACAACGGCATCGGCGGTCTCGCGGGACCGCAGCCCGACATCGTCCTTGAAGCCGAATGGCGGCGAAAAGCCGTCGCCGAACGGGTCGCCGCCCTGCCGCGCAAACTCGATCAGTTGGCCCAGTATCACACGATCGTCCTCGGCGACGCCTCGCCGATGGTCCTTGATGCCGCCTTCGTCGAATTGCTCGACAAGGCAGTGCGCGAGAAGGGCGTCGGCCTGATCGTCGCGGCGGGACCGCTGGCCATGCCGCATGACAAGGGCTTCGGCGAGCGTCTGCGCAAGCTGCTGCCGGTGGAGATGCAGCCTGGTGTGCCGGGGCTGACGCCGCGCGGCGGGCCGTCCTTCCGCCTGGAGTTGGCGCCCGAGGGATCGCTGCACGAGGCGACGCGCTTGCAGGACGAGCCGGGCCGCAATCAGAACACCTGGCGGTCCTTGCCGCCATTCTTCTGGACCGCTGCTGTCGAGAAGGCCGCTCCCGCCGCGACCGTCCTCGTCTATAACTCTGCCGCCGGGCCGAAGGGCAAGCTGCCGTTGATCGCGGAACACTTCGCCGGACAGGGCAAGGTGCTGTTCGTCGGCACCGACGAGACCTGGCGCTGGCGGCAGAACGTCGGCGATCGATTCTTCTATCGCTTCTGGGGCCAGGCGGTCCGCGCCGTGGCGCGGCGCGATCCCAAACAATCGAAGAAAAGCTGGTTCGACTTGCAGCCGTTCCGCGTGCAGCCGGGCGAGCCGGTGCAGGTCGAGTTGCGTGCCTTCACGCCGGAAGGAGCGCCGCTCGGTGCCGACGGACTCGTCATCCAGGTACAAAGTCCGAGTGAGAACACGACGCTGGAGATGAACGCCGATCCGGCGCTGAAGGGGCGATTCACCGGCCGATTGACGCCAAAGGTCGCGGGGACGTACAAGCTCACCTGGGCCGGCGGACAGGGCGAGCCGGTGCAGGCCAGCCTGCGGGTCGAGCCGGCCCCGGTTGAGATGCGTTATCCAAATGTCGATCGCGCATCGTTGCAGAGGCTTGCAATTGCCGCCGGAGGTGAGATGCTGGAGTTGCCCGAGTTGGGGACGCTGAGCGAGAAGCTCAAGGGCGAGCCGCGCTTCAGCGAGGTGCCGCGCGAGACGACGCTGTGGGACAACTGGCTGATGCTGGGTCTGCTGATCTTTCTGTATTCGATCGACGTTGGGCTTCGCCGTCTGATGGGGTTGACATGAGTACGACACGGTTACCAGCCCGGAGCGCAAGCGACGGGTTGCCTCGAAGGACCCGTCGCTTGCGCTCCGGGCTGGTCGCGGCCGCGGGGCTCGCCGCGCGGTGG
>JBBSDR010001435.1:0-2540 GCA_038240465.1 Gemmatales bacterium | reverse complement strand
GCCGCGCTCGTCGATCAGCTTCAAGGTCGGATAGACGGCGATCCCCAGTTGGGTGCACAGCGGACAGGGCTTGAGCGGTCCCTGATCGCCGTTCATCAGCAGGCGATAGCGGATGTCGTTGCGGCCGCGCACGGCGGCGACGCGCTGCACGCGCTGGTCGAACGGCCCACTCTCACAGGCGACGCCGATCACTTCAAGGCCGCGCGCGGTGTACTGCTGATGCAGTTCATTCAGGTGCGGAATCGCTCGCAAACAGGGGCCGCACTGCGTGTACCAGAAATCGAGCAGGATGAGCCGGCCCTTACGATTGCGGCGAAACTCCCAGTTCTGCCCATCAGGCTGCTGCAGGGCGAAATTGTCGATCCGGTGCGCCGTCAGCATGATGCACGATGGCACAGGCAACCGCTGCGAAGAATACGGCGACTTCGCCTCGATCTCGGCCGGATCGGGACGCAGAGGCGCCGGCGGAATAATCAGGGGCGGTGGCGTCCGGATCTTCAGGTCCGGACGCGGCACGCGCACGGGAGCCGCCTCGGGGATCGGTGCCTCGCTGGCGTTGCCGGCGTTCTCGGCCGGCGGCGGACTACCCACTTTCGACGGCCTGGGCTGCTCGAGTGTGGCGGCTGGCTTCAGTTCCTTCTTCTCCTCCGGTTCCTTCGGCTTCACCGGCACCGTGACAGACGGGAGCACAGGCGTGGCCGGGGTGGCCGGGGTGACGAAATCCTCGCTGATCTTGATCAGTAACCGTGGATCGGGCGGACGGGCGAAGACCGTGGCGGCCATGAGGACCTTGCCGCCCTCGGCAATGCGAGCGGTCAACTGGTAGGTCTGGTGCGCGTCAAGTCCGGGAATGTAGAAGTAGCCCTGCTCATTGCCCAACGCTTCCAGTGGCGCTCCCGTTGGTCCACCGTCGCGCACCTCAACAAACTGGATCGAGGCATTGGGGACTGGCCGATCGAACTTGTTGATGACCTTGCCGGCGAGCAGGCCCTTGGGAATGGACGCTCCGGTCCCCGGCACCAGTTTCGGCGGCAGGGGAGGTTCGGGCAAATCGGGTGGACGAGGCGCAGGGGTCTTGGGGGGGCCGCTACAGCCTCCCAGCAAGACGCTGGCGAACAACAAAATCCAGCAGGCCCGCGAACGCACGGTTCCACTCCCGGCGACTGGCGCTTGCGAACGGATCGGCAAGACGATCGCGCCATCTGACACGACATGTTTTCGGATGATGAGGGGGTCTGACCCCGAATGATTCTTGCCTTGAATCGATTTCCCGTCAAGACCGACTCGCTGTCTCGACCCGGCTTACCCCGTCGCCTCCTCCTCACGACCGGCATGGCCGTCCCGCGCCCGTTCGGCTTGCTCTTGTCGCCGTCACAGGGCTGTTGTATAGCGAGTTCGTTCGCGCTCGTTTGGCTGTCGGCGCTTGACGAGCCTGCCTCCGTTAGCTATCGTAAATTTCCCAGCCTTTCGGAGTCCGAGAAACACGCCCTCACCGCGAGGAACCGATGACGAAAGCCGACCTGGCGATTTTTCGCCGCAATCTTCTGTCCTTACGTTCACGACTGAGCGGAAATATCTCTCACCTGGCCGCGGAGGCGCTGCGCGCCAACGGCAACGAGACGGCCGGCAACCTGTCGCACATACCGCTGCACATGGCCGACCTCGGCACCGACAGTTTCGAGCAGGAGTTCACTCTCAGCCTGTTGCAGAATGAGGAACAGGTACTGCAAGAGATCGGCGACGCCCTGGAACGGATCGAGCAGGGTGCCTTCGGCCGATGTGAGGAGTGTCAGGGTGTGATCCCCAAGGGCCGGCTCCAGGCCGTTCCCTACGCCCGTCACTGCGTCCAGTGCGCCCGCAAGGCACAACAGAGTTCCTGAATGGTCAGGAGTCAGGAGTCAGGAGTCAGGAGTCAGGAAAGAGAACACCAGCCCCGAGCGCAAGCGACGGGTTCTTCTGTCTTCACTGACCCCTGAAAACGGGCAAGGAGGCCCAGAGCGAGCGCCGCCATGAATACACAACCCACCCATCGTCTGCTGTTCTGTGTGCTGGCGGCGCTCGGCTTCGTTGCCGATCAGTCGAGCAAGTACACCGTCTTCGCCTGGCTGCGCGAAGTCCCGGGCTACCAGCAGCCGATCATCCCGGGCGTCTTCCACGTCGTCGCCCAGCACGAACAGAACGGCGCTCCGTATGTCAATCACGGCGCGCTGTTCGGCTGGCTGCAGGGCATGGAACTGAAAGCCAATACCGGCTTTGCCGTCATCAGCCTGCTGGCCACGATCGCGATCCTGCTGTGGATGTGTCAGCGTTCGACGGCCGGCGATCGCGGCCTGTGTATCGCGCTCGGTCTGATCCTGGCCGGCACCCTCGGCAATCTCTACGACCGCGTGCTGTTCGGCGGCGTTCGCGACTTCCTTCACTGGAAGGCCCCCGACTGGCCGGTCTTCAACATTGCCGACTGCTGTCTCGTGATCGGGGCCGGGTTGCTGCTCGTGCAGGCATTCCGCAATCAGCCTCAGCCCAGCGAGTCCAAAGCCATC
>JBBSDR010001434.1:0-2541 GCA_038240465.1 Gemmatales bacterium | reverse complement strand
TCGGCCCTCTGGTATCCAAACAGCGCTCCGCCCGGACAAGCCGGGCGGCGGCGACAGAGCTTCGCTGATTCACTTTCATGCCGGGGTAATATGGGCTGGGGGCTGTTCACGGTGTTTGATCCGCAGTGGCTGTTCCGATTCGCCAATATGCCGCTCTTAAACTATCCGGAGATCTTTGCCTGTTTGGGGATGGTCATCGCTCTCTACGGGATACTCTATCTTGAGGTCGCCCGAATTCCCGAGCGCGGCTGGCTCCTGGCGGCTGTCGGACTTCTGGGCAAGGTGCTGGGTCCTGCCGGCTGGCTCTATCTTGTCTGGAGCGGTAAATGGCCGGCGACAACGCTGATCCTGTGCGCCACAAACGATCTGATCTGGTGGCTCTCCTTTGGACTCTACCTGCACGATGCCTGGCTGCACTCTTCAGGTAGAACGGCAAACCCGGAGGCTTCTGATGCGTGAGATCGAGGTCGGCATTCGTATCGACATCCATGAGGGCATCGCCTTTTTCGGTACGGAGGAGATCAACGACCTGATTGAACAGGGCGGACGGGTTGTTGCTGTCGAACCGGGAGGAGCTATCATGCGGAAGCTGGGCGAAGACGCGGGAAATGTCTCCTTGACGCTCAGCGGCTTCAGCCTCAAGATGAAAATCGAGGAGGCCTGAGCAGTTTACATGGTGGTCCTTGCAGCGAGGGGGAACATGGCCGTCCCAATCGAGTTATTCTCGGTGGTCGTTCGCAATTCCACTCTGGAGACTCGCTATCCCGGCGGCCTGGAGGGCTACCGGCGCGATTGTCCCAACCGCACGTTCTGTGCGGATGAATGGCTGAGTCGAGTCGGCTTCATGGTGCTAAGCGACGCGGAAGTTTTCGTGGCTCAGTTGGCAGCGAAGGGGCTTACGCCTTCTCGCGATGCCGCGGCGGAAGATGTGGCCCTGGTCAGCCCGGTCGATGGGCCGCTTCGACCCTGTCCCTGGCTCGAGATCGGTCATTGGGGCAAGGTCGCGATTGCCTGGCTGGCCGGCACGAAACGGGGTGATTTGCACGCACCCGCAGACTGGAACGCCGACCGAAGCGCGGAGTGTCGATCCTCGGAAGACATAAAGGAACATCTGGAATTCGTCCGCTCCGAAGGCGCTGTCGATGTCTACCGGGATAGGAGGACGGGACAGGAATTATACACAGGACGGACGACCCGAAGCAGCGAGCAGGATAGGATTCGGCACAATGAACTGTACCAGCAGGCAGGCAACCTCATTAAAGGCCTGCTCCTCCTCGCGAACGAGGAAGTCGTCCCGCTGCAAGCGGAACAACGGCAGCGGTTGGAGGACGCCATTCCGCTCTTTGTCGAGGTGGTGACCATCAAGCCCGATAACTGGGCGGCGATGTGGCTGCTCGGGAAGGTCTACCAGCGGCTCGACGACTGCGAGCAAGCTTTCGCGTGGTTCTCACGGGCGCACCGCGTCAAGCCGGACCAGCCCGACGTGGCACGGGAGGCCGCCATCGCGGCCATGGACCTGGGACGGCCGGGAGAGGCGATCCCGTTCTGCGAGTCCGCCATCAAGGCCAAACCGGATGATCCCGGCCTGCGAGCCAACCTCGCCCTGGCTCTCCTCTTCTCAGGAAAGCCGGCCGAGGCCCGGACAATCAGTCAGGAAGCCCTCGCCCGAGACCCTGCGGATAGTATCACGGCCCACCTCGTGCGGATTATCGAAGAAGTCCTGAGCGGCAAGCGGCCCTGTCCGCATCATGTCAAGGACCTGCAATGAGAGGCTGAGCAGACGCTGCCTGACTCCCCAACTTCATGCCTTCTCAGGGGAAAAAAATGGTTCGGTGACCCAACGGACCGGGAATCGAATCGTCCCTGATGAGCGGCTTCACCCCACCTTCTCAGCCAGGAGAAGGGGCCGTCCCCCTTCTCCTCTCCCAGCGCAAAGCCGCTTCCACAGATGAACAGTAGGGGTCATTGCTCTTGCCACCCAGCATCGTTTCCGCTACTGTCTCGCGCCTTTGCGATCCCCGGTCATCCGCTGGGGCCGATCAATGGCGAACTGCGGGGAGACTCATGTTTCGATTCCTTTCTCGGACCTGGCATTGGATCGCTCTATTCGTCCTGGTTGGCCCTGTGTTGCGACAGAAACTGGCTGCTGCCGATGTCCTCCCAGGCGACGTTCACCGTCTCGAAGCGGTGCTGCGTCAGGCTGTCCCATCCGCGGAGATTCGCGTCATACCCACCGACAACGCAGTCGTTCTCATTGGACTTGTCGAGCGGATTGAAGATATGCGTCGGACTCTGGATGCAGCACAGAGTGTCGGCGGCCTGAAGATCATCAATGCCTTGCGTATCGGTGGACCCCGGCGAGTGCAGTTCGATGTGGTGATCGCTCAGGTGCGGGGCGGCCTGGCGCGCACGTTCGCATCGCATTTGCTGAAAGACTCCACACAGGTCAAGGGCCGGTCGTTTGTGGGCATCATTGATTGCCCCCACGACACATGTGTCGTCCGGGCATTCCTGAAAACGCTCCATGACGAGGACCTGGGC
>JBBSDR010001433.1:0-2541 GCA_038240465.1 Gemmatales bacterium | reverse complement strand
GGTCGAGCGTGGCCGTGACGTCGGAAGCGCACATCGTGGGACCAAGCCTCCAGGCCACGATGTAGCGAGAGAAGTCGTCAAGCACGGTCGAGAGATAGTACCATCCCAGCCGGTGATCTTGAATGGAGTAAGAAGCGCATAAGCGCTTCTCCTCCCCGAACCGTACGGGCACCTTTCAGCGCATACGGCTCTCCGTTCAAGCCTGGCCCATGGCCATTGCGACATCCCGATATCGCGAGGTGATGGTCTTCCTGGGCACCTCCCTGAAGATGTAGGGATTTGCTTCCGGGTTTCTCCATCGGAACTGCCCCTTTGGACTGGATACCAATCGGTGCAATGCTTTCCCGACACGATGGCCTCGTTCACTGACCCCGTGGACAAACCAGGTCTTGGCCTGCCCAGCGACTGGTGCTCGATACCAGCTCCGCATCAGTGGTTTGATGCGGCTCCGATACTTTCTCGCCAGCCAGTGCGCCATTTTCCAGAACACGACATGATCGACGTGCCGGAACGTGGTCGCAGTGAAGTCCGTGTACTTGTAGAAGGCCGCCCAGCCCCGCAGTTGGCGGTTCAGGCGGTCCACCATGTCAACCTTGGCAAGATCATGATCACCAGAGAGGGCCTTCGACAGTCTGTGCGCGAATGCCTTGGCCTTCTCTTTGGGTATGGTCGTGACGACCGCCATCCGTCCGCTTGATCCCCGCTTGCGAATGATCCGATGCCCCAGAAAGACGAAGCCGTCATTGACGTGGGTGATACGGGTTTTCTCCATATTCAACGTCAACTTCAGCTTGCCTTCCAGAAAGGCACGGCATTCCTCGCGGACGGCCTCGGCATGCGCCTTCGTCCCTTTGACAATGACGACGAAGTCATCGGCATAGCGACAATAGGCTACAGCAGGTTTCCACTCGCGGTTCTCTCGAACCGTGATCGGACGACCCCGTTGAATGCCGAAATTCCACGCCCAACGATCCTTCCTCGCTTTCTTGTTCAGGTATTTCGCCTCCAGCCAGCAATCAAACTCATGGAGCATGATGTTGGACAGGAGCGGCGACAGAACACCGCCTTGCGGAACGCCTTCACTGGCTGCGAAGAACAAGCCACGATCAACGTGGCCGGCTTTGAGGATTCGCCAGAGCAGATCAATGAAGCGCAGGTCCCTGATGCGACGACGTACGCATTTCAGGAGCAGTCGATGATGGACAGTGTCGAAGTAACTCGCCAGATCACCTTCGATGATCCAGCGTCCCTTCGAGTCAGAGCCATCCTGCAACTGCATCCTCACTGTGCGAACCGCATGGTGAACACTGCGTTCGGGACGGAAGCCATAGGAGCCGGAGTGGAAGTCGCTCTCCCAGATCGGCTCCATGGCCATCAGCATCGCCCGCTGGACAATACGGTCCAGCAGGATCGGTATACCCAGTGGTCTCAATTTGCCGTTGGCCTTCGGGATATGGATTCGCTTGACCGGTGTCGGACGGTAAGTGCCGTCCAACAGGGCCACTCGCAACCGCTCCAGATGACGGTCCAGATCGGCAGCAAGTCGTCGCTTGTCCATTCCGTCAAGACCCGGTGTGCTGGCGCCTTTCGACGCCAGTACGATCCGGGCCGCCTCAGCAAGCCAATTCCTGTCGGTGATCAGCCTGAGCAATCGATCAAACCGGCGGGTCTGATCGGCTGCGGCCCATGTCGCGAGCTTGTGTTGCATTTCACTGATTATCAAAGGTCTTCACCTCGTTAGGTCAGATCGCGTGCACTCCAAGCAACTCAAACTGCTCCCCTTCGCCATGTGACCAGCTTTCCCGGCCTCGGACTACTACGGGAGCTCTGCCAGCATGACGGACATCAGGGTCAACTCCCTTGCCATTCCGCTCATGCCTTCCCTCGTTCATATGTTGGACTACCAGCGCATCGGTGAGGTTGCCGGTCGCAGTCTTTTCCCTTGCTTGCTGCAAGTCGATGCCGTTGCCTCAGGTTTGGCTGTGTTCTCCCCTCGGCCCACGCAAGACGCCTTACATCTACGCTCGCGTTCGGGTGTCTTCGGCTACATATCCATCGACACCATTCAGCATTCCGCCTGTTAAACCGTGTAGGCGGAGGCGACATTTCAGCCCACAGACGCGGGTAAACCGGTTCGTGTTCCTCAACCTTCCGATACTCAGCCTCGGGAACCATCTCGGTGTAACGGTTTCACCTCAATTCCCTTTACCTGCGGGCTACGTCACCCTGCCAGTTGACAGCAGGTCACCGCCGCTTGGGCTCATGCTTCCCCACAGCAGGAAGCAGGCTCATCAAAAATCCTCCTTTCTCATTGCATTCCAAACATATGCCTCCCCGATTACTCGGAGCGAGGCGCACGGTAGGTGAAGTCCGTCTGCCAGAGCTGGTTGATGGCAGTGGTCTTGTCCTTGAACTCGTTTGCCGCCTTGATCACCACATAGGCCGGGCTGGTGATCAGGTCGCGCGCCTTCAACAGCCGATAGACCGATGCCTCCGAGATAAAATACTTCCTCTCATCGGTGAACCGTACCGCCAGCTCTC
>JBBSDR010001432.1:0-2544 GCA_038240465.1 Gemmatales bacterium | reverse complement strand
TTCGCCTCATCGCGCCGGCCATCGAACCACAACTGATAGCCGGTCAGAAACAGCATCATGGGATCGTTCGGCGTGGCGGCCAGCAGGTCTTCGAGCGCCTGCGTGTGATCGGCGTGATCGACGACGTTGTCGCCATACAGTTCGATCGGCCGGAAGGGCTGGCGCGGCCAGTCGGGATCGAGGCGAAGACCGGTCTGGATGGAGTCGAAGGCCCGGCGATAATTGCCGAGGGCGATGTGCGCCTGCCCCAGGAGCAGGTGAGCAACGGCACTGTTGGGCGCAAGGTCGGCGGCCTGGCGGAAGCGCTCGGCGGCCCGACCATACTCGCCGCGCTCGAATGCGTCCTTGCCAAGTTCGAGGCGGCGCGTGCTTTCCTGGCGCGGATCGAGATCGGGAGCAGGAGGTTTCGCGGGTCGCTCTGGTGGCAGAGGAGGCAGCGGGTCCTTGCGCGGCTTGTCGGGAGGCGCCGGCGCGGGGGCCGGCGGCACGGGCCGGCGGGCGCGGTCGCGGTTGTCGGGATCGAGCGGCTTGAAGATGCCGGCATCACGGCCCGGAAGTGGATTCTCCTCCATCGGCGGGGGCGGCGGAGGAATCACGAGCGGCGGCTCCTCGTCGGGCGGCAAGGGGCGAAGGCGCGGCGTCAACACTCCGGCGAGCGGCCCCAGGCCGTTATCGGGGACCAGGAAGATCGGCGCCGGCTGCACGAAGATGTGCGTGACGCTGGTGGACGAGTAGGGACCGGACAGGCCGTAACTGCCGCGACGGAGGGAGTAGGAGAAAGCGGAACTCTTCCTCACCTTGACGTAGCCGAGAGATAATCCCGGCGGCGGCACGACGACAAGCGGCCCTGGCCCGAACGGCCCCTGCACGATGGGTGCTGGCCCGAACGGACCCTGCACGAACTGGGCCGGCAACGCGGGCGCAGTCAGGAGCAGAAGGAGAACGCCGATCGGCCAGCGTTGGCGTTGCATGGAGGCACGATCCTTCCGGGCTGTCAGCCCGCTTTCGGCGGCGCGAGGCCGGCGATCCTGCCGTGTTTCACGCGCTGGCCGGTTATGCGGGTCTTGATGGAATTATCGGCTGTGATGGCCCGGGAAGCAAGGCAGAACCCGCGCGGCGGAGAAGAAAGGCTTCTCGACAGGGTCACTCCGCCCCCGCGCCGCGCGCCGGCCGGCGCGGAGTTTCATCCGCAATAACTCGCCGATTTCGACCGCCAACCGATCCACCGGCACGTTCGCCTTCGCCTCGGGATAATACTCGTTGACGTGCTCCGTCCCTGGCCCGCGTAATCCAGCGTGGACTCAAACGGTTCGGCTGTCGCAAGAGTGAACGTATGGGGCCAAGACTTTTGGCTCAGCAGGGCCTCCGAGACCTCGGTCAGGGTTTCGCGGGAGGAGGTGCGCGGCGCGTCACATAAGTGCGCCTCTCACCGATCGTTTCCCCCAGCGATTCCATTCCCTTGGTTACCTTCACGCTGATGGATTGAGGAGGGTTCTGGAAGAGAAAATCGATCGTGGTGACGTCGATCCAGCCCTCCTTCACCTCCCTGGGTTGCTCTTTCTGTCCGAAGAGCGCGAAGCCTCCGTACTGGACCGTCCCCCGGTAGTAAGTTTCTGCCTTCAGCAAATTGAGGATGTAGACGCCTCGCCCCTCGACACAAACGTTCAGCTCTTCCAGTGTTTTTCCACCTCCGTGCGGCCGCACCGTGATTTGATGGTATCCCTGTCGCAACGACGCCATCTGAAGTTGACCGGGAGACGAGGAACGCCAGGGCTGACCATCCAGATCGATTTGCAAGTCTCGAGTGCTGGCGTTGTCGATGTGGATGGTCCCCGGAATCTGCAAGGAGCCAACCCAGTACCAGACACCGATGGCAACCCAGCCGTAGAGCGCCCATAAGAAAACCGACAGCAGCAGCCCAGACTCGGACTTTTCCCCCTTCGGGCCAAAGACGCTCGCATGAAGAATCGAATAGGTAATGATGGCCATGAGGACGGCGCTCCCACCGCCGATCACCTCCCACGCGGAGCCACCCCCCAGCCACCAGGCGAGGAGGGCCGTCACTCCCAGACTCGCCAGTCCCAGGCCGCCCCGCTTCAGGCGGCGCGGCCAAGGCGAAATACTCAGGCGACGCCGCAGGGAGTTGCCCGACCGGATGTCCAGATAGCGTCGAGCATCCGGTGTCGGGGATTCATCCGCTTGTGCGGCGGACAGCGGGTCCGATGTGATCCCTTCTCGAACAGGCGGTTCGGGAAGGTCCTTGGGAGTCTGGGCATCCGCAATGGCTGAAGGGGAAGGTGGGAGGATAATCTTCCGGCAAGAAGGGCATACCCCCAGACCGGCGATTCCCTCAATGAAGGAAACGGCGCACTTACACTTGGGGCATATGGTGTGATTCATCGACACCTCTGGGTGATCCTGCTAAATCTGGTCTGCGCCGCGTCGCCGACCGGCGCGGAGTTTCATCCGCAATAACTCGCCGATTTCGACCGCCAACCGATCCACCGGCACGTTCGCCTTCGCCTCGGGATAATATTCGTTGAC
>JBBSDR010001431.1:0-2544 GCA_038240465.1 Gemmatales bacterium | reverse complement strand
TACCAGTTCGTCGATGGCCTGTCCGATGGGGAGGTGATCGTCCACGACGATAACCCCATCGACCGGTTCGCTGGCAGCCATGCGAGCATATGCGAACGGAGGGACTGTCGTCCGGTCGTGCGTCAGGAGGATGCGGTTGTTCGCCGCGCACCAGGCGAGGATGTCCGGGTCTGGCGTCTGCTGGAGTCCAGCGTCCTGCGCACGAACAATATCCAGGGCCGGGACGCGCGAGAGCCATCCGCGCACAATGTTGCCGTTGAAGTTCTCGTCACTGAGAAGGCGCAGCATGGTCCCGATCCTGACGCGCGGCCCGGCGAGCCTGAAGGGTTTCCTTGAACTCGGGACCAGGAACAACTCCCCGGTCTTCTCCCTGCTGCCGAATCGCAGCGGCCTGTTCCTCACGGCGATTCACATAGGAAGCCACTTCCTCAGGATGGCGAAGCATCCAGGCGAGGACAGCGTGGACATCGGCCAGGTCGAGGGTGTCGTACATGCGCACGATGTCTTCAGCGGTGGCACCCTGGGCGCGAGCGGCGATGAGGCGATCGAGTTGCACACGGCTCTGGCCGATCCGCAAGCCCCCGTCATCGTCCTCACGAAGCGGAACCGGGATTGCTTCAAGTAGCATCTTGGACCTCGTGTTTCATCTCCATGCTGCCAATTATACCTGCCGCAAGGACGAATCCACAGGTCGTTTCCCTGCGAACATTCGTCGAATGCCGGTTCCAAAAGTAATCGCGGCCCCGCCTTCGGCGGGTGGTAAAACAGTAAAGAAGATCAGCGGAAAGTCCTCGCCGGACGGAACCCATAGAGGTTTACGCGGGTCGCCGGTTCATACTTGTCACGACTGGCCGAGCGGATTCTGTCTGCTTGGGTGAGGAAGCCGCCTCCACGCAACACCCGCCTCAATTTGCTGTCCTCTTTATCCACACTCTGTTCGTCGTCATCGATGACTCTATTGCCCTCCAGATGCTCGAATTCAGCGTACCAGTCCTGACACCACTCCCACACATTACCGTGCATGTCAAATAATCCCAGGGAGTTCGGAAGCAACAACCCGGTGGAGTGAGACTTGTTGTCTGAATTGGTGTAGTACCAGCCGTTCTTCCGTAGCAGGTCCACCCCGCTTCCATACGACCATTCCGTCACACTTCCCCCCCGGCAAGCATATTCCCATTCCGCTTCCGTGGGCAGCCGATAGCCCGTACGCTTGAGGTAATCTGGCGCGGGCTTGATGTCCTCTCCGTTCCCCATGTAGCAATACTGGTTCGGCTTGATGCCTTCCTTCTCGCTCAGCCAGTTGCAGTACGCGGCCGCATCGAACCAGGACACGCTAGTGATGGGACAGTCCGGTTTATCGCCGTAACTGTCATCATGTTTGTTTACAATCGGGGAGAGGCGGAATTCGGCGACGGTCACTTCCCGGGCCGAGATTGCGAACTTTCGGTTAATGCGCCGCCAATGCCGCTCCTTTCCCTCTCCCATTTCGAACGAGTCTGTCGGCTGGACGATCACCATCGTCTGCTTCTGGCCAGTGATGTACCAGTGACGATTCCCCTTTACTTTTCCCGTCGCCATACTTCGGTCTATCTCCTCGACCTTCTTCTGTACCTTCCACTTTCGCAGCAGCCAGCCCGCCGCTCCGTGGACTCCAGAGTCGGTATCGTCCCGGTACAGTTCCGTCAGTCGGGGGAGCAACAACTCGCGCTGAGAAGCCGGCAGGCGATCCTCTCCTAGTTCCCCCAGCGCCAGCAGCAGGCTCTGCCTGACGGATGGTTCCGCCCCCTCTTCCAACCTGGCCATCAGCGCCTTTGCCTCCACGCCGCCTGGGGCCAGCCGGTCGATCAGGTAGCCGCGGAGCGTCGGGTCCGGTGCCTGGCGCAAGAGCGGCGACACCTTTTCCCAGCGGTCCATTGCCGCCAACGCCGCCGCCGCGTTGGCCTGCCGCCGGGCCAGGGCCACGCGCTCGTCCGTCTTCGCATCCTTGACTGTTGGCTCGTCGAGGACCTTCTCCAGAAGGGAGAAATCGTCGCTGGCATAGCCGCGATAGAGCCGAGCGAGCGTGCCGCGATCAGCCGCGCCGCGTTCTTCACTGAGCAGGACCTTCGTCAGCGAAGGCAGCAATCCCTTGCCCACCGGCCGCAGCGCCTCGGCCCACTGTCCAATCATCAGAACGTTCTCGGCCAGCAACGCTTCAACCACGCGGCCGTATTCTGTCTGCCATTGAGGGGCATCCGGTGCGTAGTCGGCCAGCGCACAGGCTGCGCGCAGACGGCGGCCTGGTTCGGATTTCGCATCCTGCACCACCGGCCACAACTCCTTGGCCAGCTTGCCAGCATCAGGCCGCAGCGCTTCGCGAATCACGAGAACTTCTTGCGGCGTGCCACTGAGCAGACGGCCATGCAGGTACTCGACCTGGCTGTCATCCACGGGCACGAGAGCCAGGCTGGCGTGCAGCTTGTCTTTCGAGTCGTCGCTGGCCGCGGCGTGGATGTCGCGTAAGTCCGCGTCCAGCCAGCGGCGATACGGCCCCATCTCACGAAT
>JBBSDR010001430.1:0-2545 GCA_038240465.1 Gemmatales bacterium | reverse complement strand
CCTACCGCGCCGGGGGGGCGGGGCGCCGCGTAGGGGCGGGGTTTGTGGACACGACGCCGGTCCCTCCCGCACCCGCCCCGCCAAGATGGTTTGCCTGAACTGCTGTCTCGGGTATCATGGTAGCAGTAAACAGAGGAACAGCAGATGCCCAGCCACCTGGACGAGTTGAACGAGCAGCAGCGCGAGGCGGCGTGTCATCTCGATGGCCCGATGCTGGTCCATGCCCCGGTTGGCACCGGCAAGACGACGGTGCTGGCTCATCGCGCCGCCCAGGCCATTCTCGCCGGCCGGCATCCCGCATCGCTCCTTTGTCTCTCCTTCACCAATCGCGCCGCTCGCCAGATGCGCGAGCGCATCGGCCAACTGCTCGGCGGCCGGGGCGCGGAGATCAGTGTCCGCACTTTTCATGGCTTCTGCACTCAGGTGCTGCGTCTGGAGGCCGATACGCTCGGGTTGCCTGCCGACTTCAGCATCTGCGATGAATCCGACACGCGCGAAATCCTTCTGGACGCCTGGCGGTGCCAGACGAACAAACGCGAGGCACCCGATAAACTTGGCGACGTCCTGTCGCGCCTGGCCGCCCGGCTCAAGGGCGCGCCCGCCGGAGAACCTCTGTCCGATGCCGCCGGACTGCTGCATGCGCTGGCGGAGGAGATGGGCCTCGAAGACCTCTCGGCCATTGCGGGCTTCGATCCGCTGTGTCTCGTGGAGGAGTACAACGCCCGTCTATCAGCCAGCGGCGCCCTGGACTTCGGGGATCTCATCGCGCGCGTTCAACGACTGTTCGTCGAGCGACCCGACCGTCTGCTCTACTGGCAGCACCTGCATTCGTGGATTCAGGTCGATGAGGTGCAGGACACAACGCCGGCTGAGTACGCCATTCTGATTCGCCTTGCCGCCCTGACGCGCAACCTGGCCTTCTTCGGCGATCTCGATCAGACAATTTACGAGTGGCGCGGCTCGCGCCCCTGGCGGCTGCTGGGGGAGTTCACGCGGCGCTTTGCTCCGGTCAAGCACATCGAGTTGACGAAGAACTATCGCTGCTCGCGGCACATTCTCGAAGCGTGCCTGGCGCTGGTCCGCACCTGTGAGAAGGCCGTCACCAAACAGATCGAGTGCGCCAGCGGCCAGGACGGCAAGAAAGTCTTCGTCCACGGCGCGGCCGACGCCGACGCCGAGGGCCGCTGGATCGCCTGGGCTATCGAGCAGATCGCCACCCGTCATGGCGTGGCGCGGCGGCAGATCGCCATCCTTGTCCGCACCAACAAAGAGGCGGCCGACCTGTCGCTGGTCCTGGCACGCGAGAAAGTCGTACACTTACTGATCGACAAGGTGCCGTTCTTTCGCCAGGCCGAGATCAAGGACGCCGTCGCCCTGGTGCGCTTCCTGCTCAATCCGCTCGACGGCTCCAGCCTGCGGCGTGTGCTGTCGCGCGGCACCCTCGGCGTTCCGCTCGACGTGATTGAGGAAGTTCGCCGGCTGCCTGCCGAGCTGGGCCTGCGCCTGGCCGATCTCGTCGATCCGCTGACGCATGAGGACTACGACCCATTCGGACTGTTGCTGCGCCGCTTCGATGAGGGCCGTCTTGTCGTCTTCGACACCGAGACGACCGGGCTGGAGACGACGCGCGACGACGTTGTCGAACTGGCCGCCCTGCGCACCGGCATCCAGGGAGAGGGCGTCTCTTTCCATGCGCTGCTGAAGACGAATCGTCCGCTGGAGGAGGCGGCGCGCGTCCACGGCATCACAGCCGAGATGCTCCAGAGCGAGGGCCGCGAACCAGAAGAGGTATTCGCCGAGTTCCTGGCCTTCAGCGAAGGTTGCGTCCTGGCCGGACACAACGTCCATTACGACGTCAACATCGTCCGCAGCCAGATGCGCCGGCTGGGACTGGGCTGGCCGGAGCGGACGCACGCCTTCGACACGCTGGAGCTTTGCCGGCGATTCTTCAACCTGCCGCGTTACACATTGACAGCGGTATGTCAATCGCTTGGGCTGACCGCGAGTCCCTCGCATCGCGCCACGGACGACGTCAACGCGACCTGGCAACTGCTGCGGCGTCTTGTGCCGTGTCTGCTGGCGTCGAGGGCGGGCCGGCAGCGGGCCATTGCTCGCTATGCCGAGTTCTTCCGGGGCGTGGCGGGCAAGCTCGACGACTGGCGGCAGCGGACGGAGAGCGAGCGCCCGAGCGTGCTGCTCGAACGTCTGCTGGACGAATCGGGCTTGAGCGCCTGGCATCAGCAGCAGGACCAGGGGCCGAATCGCCTGTCCCGGCTGCACGAACTGGTGCAGTTGTTCGGGCAGTACGACGACCGTTCGCTGTCGCCGCGCGAGTCGCTGCTGAACTTGACGCACCTGGCGGCGCTGGGCAACGAGATGGATCGCTATCTCGAGACCGCTGACAAGGTGCTGGTGCTGACCGCGCATCAGGCCAAGGGACTGGAGTTTGACACCGTGTTCATCGCGGGAGCGACGGATCGCCAGTTTCCGTCGCAGCGGTCCCTGCGCGAAGGCCGTGGCGACGAGGAGCGACGGCTCTTCTATG
>JBBSDR010001429.1:0-2547 GCA_038240465.1 Gemmatales bacterium | reverse complement strand
TTGACGAGGCTGGTCAGCCATTTGCAGCACTCCTTCGGACCAACGACCTGGAATCAGGATCGTGGACAATGTCCGGCTCGTCGCGTTTGCCTGTTGCCAGCAACCGGGGTCCGCTCTCATCACTATTATCGTACACTTTCCAGCCCGTCACAACAGGGATGTACAGGTCGAACAGGTTCCGGATGCTGCGTCGATATCTCTGGCGAATGGTCGCTTCCGGAACGTTATGCCCGCCCCTGGCCACCCGCGCGGCGACACGGGCAACCGGTGATCTGCGAGTGGACGCCGTTCTCACTGGCTTCGGTGTCCGACACTTTTCGGCCTCCCCTTTCGGCCTCCATCGATCTCTCTTCACCTTCAGGCTGGCTTCCTTGCTTTGGGCTGTGATAGAATCTAGTAAGGAGACAGACCCTGCCGACTGGCGTCCTCCCGTGCGAAGTGCGGGAGCGGCAGGTACTGTACACAAAACGATTCGGGACGCCGGGAGAAGTGGATCGTTGATCCGCTGCCTACACCATGCACCGGCTGCCCCTCAACAGCCTGGAAGTTCCGACGCTCTCAGATCGAGAGAACGGAGACGTCCTTGGTGGGCGAGTGGTTGTTGACCCGCTCGCCTGTGAGCGTCTGGCAACTCTTCTCGCCCGGCAGCAAATCCCCATTGACGAAGAAGACAGTCATCTCGAAGGATTCTCTCGAGAAGAGGCCGGCAACTACTACCTTCTTCTCGTCGCTATCTGCCATCAAACCTCTCCGCGAGGCCGTTTGCCCCTTGAAGGAACGGTCGGCGGCCAGCGGCGAAAGGGCTGGGATTACCTCTCGGCCAAGTTGGAGGGAGCGGTGCGAGCAGAGCGATCATTGTTCTACCCGAACGTCTGGAGCCACCTGAGCGTCGAAGAGTTCCTTGCTCTCTTTCGGGATCGCGAAGTGGGGGACCGAATCAGCGAGCCGGAACGCCGCGTCCAACTCGTCCAGAATCTGGGCCAGGTGATGCGGGATCGGCGGTGGCGATGGCTTCAAGAAGTTTACGAACTGGCCGAGGGGCGGGTTGCGTCCGGAGTGCCGAACCTTTTCGGCTTGCTCAGCAACTTCGAGGCGTATCGGGATCCTGTGAAGAAGAAGTCATCCTTCCTCCTTTCGCTCATGCGGAATGGCGGGCTATGGACTTACGTTGACAACGAGTTGCTCGGCCCGCCGGTCGATTACCACGAGGTTCGAGGGCACCTGAGAATCGGGACAGTCGTCGTTCAGGATTCCGAGTTGCGCCACAAGCTGCTCACCGGAGTTCGCGTGTCAGCCGAGGAGGATGTGGCCCTGCGGGAGGCGGTCTATCAGGCGATCATGCTCCTCTCGAAGTTGACGGGCCTGAACAATCCGAGCCAATTGCACTATCTCTTCTGGAACATCTTCCGCTCCTGCTGCTTGCGCGAATCGCCCCATTGCAAGCAGTGTGATAGCGCCTGCTCCTTGCCCGAGCGGTACGTTCCTCTGGCCCTGGACTCGACGGGGAACCGCCATTGCCCGTTTGCCAGTGTCTGCGAGAGCGCATCCATCGAACATCGTTACTACGAACACAACTTCGAGACGGATTACTATTGATCCATTCAGACTCTGCTGGGAGGGATTCCTCAATGAGTTCCGCTTCAACGCCGCCAACCACAGGAGGCACCGACTTTCCACGGGAACGCCGCTTTGTCTTCGTCGGCTTCCTCTTTTCGCTCGTCGTTGCCGAGATCGCGAGAAAAGCTGGAGATCTCTACCTGCAACGGCGAGCTCCTTTCGGAGACGCCCTCCCTGCGTACTCTCATCTCGTCCTTGCGGCGCTGGTGGTCACAACGAGCTGGGTTGGGTGGTCGTCGAGCAAGGCGAGTGGCGGGCTGAAGGTACACTCTGTCTTCAGTTGGCCGTTCCTGGTCTTGCTGATTGATGTGGCGCTTGTCGTCTTCTACTTCGTCCTTGTTCGAGAGGCGGAAGTGCCAGAGGATGCGAACAAGGATGTCCACCCCTCAGCCCGCCCCGAATCTCTGATTCTGATGGAGATTTTTTTCTTTTATCTCCTCTGGGATGTGCTGACAAAAGCGATCATTGTTGATGACACGGTGACGGCCCCGGAACGTGTCGATAAGCGGATCGGGAAATGTATCTTCCGAGAGCGCGGGCGAATTTCTCTCCTCTGCCTGCTGATCAGCGGAGGCCTCTTCTGGACCTTCAGAAATGTCGATCAGACCACGTTTGTTGTCCTGGCAGATCTCGGTCTGCTCTGTAACGTCCTCCTCTTCCGGGGCCTCAAGGAAAAAGCAGACCCTCGCTGGATTGCGATCATGGGAGTTCTGATGGGGGTCTGCTGGGTCGTGGTCCTCTGTGGCAAATGAGGAACCGGGAAACATGACCAAGAAAAGGTCTCGAAACCGTTTCCAACTGAAAACCATGCAATGCAAATACTCGGAAACGGTTCCCGACACCTTTTCTTGGCCCGGTTGGGGTAACCGGGCCAAGGTGATCCAGCCTCCGGAGTTTCGTGACTTGATCGTCGCCCATCTGAACGAGTCC
>JBBSDR010001428.1:0-2550 GCA_038240465.1 Gemmatales bacterium | reverse complement strand
CGGTGTGTCGGACCGAAGCGCGCAAGATCTGGCCCCTCAGACGACGCGGCATCGTCGGGGAGGCAGACCGGGTTCCTCCACCTCGAATAGAAGACCTGAAACCTCGTCGGCACGCATCACCCCCTTCGCCAAGTCATCCGTCATACTGGGAAGCAGAAGGTGGAGCGTCAAGGCCTACCGCGCTCGGCGCGCTGTCGAGCGGATCGGTATTATCCAGGGGGAAAAGTGAGCGCATGGCCGCGAGGTAGCCGTAGGCGAACGGCAGGGCGATCAAGCAGACCAGGGGGAAAGGACGGCTGTGACAACGAGAAGGAACACACAAGGAGGGTAGCACGGCTCACGGCCAGACCTGGGCGTGTGGGTATTGGTTCCTGTACTCCTCGCGGAGTTGATTGAGAGCCTTATCCCACGTCGCATCATCCGCGCCTGATCGGCGACAATTAACCTTTCCCGTCGGACGGAGTATTCGACGTCGGCGGCGGGACCAGCGTGGTGGCGTGTGAGTTCGACCAGAGCGGCGGCCAGGTGCTGCTCAACGGAGCGCTGTTTGACGGGGAGAAATCCGCCTCGTCCTCTGGTATCCAAACAGCGCTCCGCCCGGACAAGCCGGGCGGCGGCGAGGAGGGAGAAGGACATCGGCCTCTGGTATCCAAACAGCGCTCCGCCCGGACAAGCCGGGCGGCGGCGACAGAGCTTCTGTGATTCACTTTCATGCCGGGGTAATACAAGGAGTCGCAGGATCCGAACGCTGTCTCACTCTGGGTCGTGCCGATGTGATCGATTGAATTCCGGCATCTCCACCCTGTAAACTTGAAATCCGAAAGGGGACCCTGTTGTCCCCTTTCGGATTTTCTCAGAGGATCGCCTCCTTGATGATCGGCGCATCCTCGGCGATCAACTTCACCGGCCGATTGCTGCGCGTCGTGACGATCGTTTCCGGATCGATGCCCAGCAGATGATAGAGCGTGCGGCCGAAACTCTCGATCTTGTAGAACTTGTCCGTCACCTGAGCGCCGGTCTTGTCGGTCGCGCCGACGATGTTGCCGCCCTTGAAGCCGCCGCCCGCCGCCAGGACGAACTGAGCGTAATCCCAGTGATCGCGGCCGGCGTTCTTCTGCGTGCCGCTCTTCGGATGCCGGCCCATCTCCCCCAGCGCCAGCACGATCGTCGATTCCAACAACCCACGCTCGCTGAGGTCCTGCAACAGGGCCGACATGCCGGCGTCGAACATCGGAATCTGCTGCCGGCCGGCGATGAAGTTCTCGCCGTGCCAGTCCCAGTAGCCGAGGTTGAAGTGAACGATCGGCACGCCCGCCTCGATCAGCCGCCGCGCCAGCAGGAAGTGCAACTGATTGCCGGCCGGGTAGCGCGTCTTGGCCAGCTTGTTCCGCGTGTAGCGTTCGATTGTTTTCGGATCTTCCTTCGCCAGATCGAGGGCCTCGCGCAGTTTCGGCGAGCGGATCATGTTGAAGGCGGTCTGCTGGTGCTTGTCGAGTCCTTCGATGAGCGGATCGAGTTGGTCCTGCTGGCGCAACTTGCCGTCCACCGCCCTGAGCAATTCGGCATTGCTTTCGAGCGAAGGCAGTTCCAGTTGCGGCGTGAGCATCTTGCTGAAGGCGTCGCCGGTCTTGGTCGGATCGAGGATGAACGGGCTGTGCGCCGGCCCGAGGAAACTCGGCCCGATGGCGTTGATCGTGTGAACGTCGATGATGCCGAGGGTGACGAACGCCGGCAGGTCCGCGGGGCCGGAGCGGAACTTCGACACGGTGCTGCCGTACATCGGATATTCAGCCGTGCCGCTCGGCAGCCGGGGATTGCCGGTCAGCCAGTAGAACGGAGCGCGCGCGTGATCGCCCGGCTTGTTCATGGTCGTGACCGAGCGAATGATCGTGTACTTATCGGCCTGCTTCGCCAGTTCGGGCATCAGTTCGCAGACTTGCAGGCCGGGAACTTTCGTCGCGATCGGCTTGAACTCGCCGCGATACTCGGCCGGGGCGTCGGGCTTCATGTCGAACATATCGGTATGCGGTGGGCCGCCGCCGAGCCAGACGCAGATCATCTGCGTGGCCTTTCGCCCTCCTTTCCGCGCTGGGGCGCTGTGGGCGCGCAGCACGTCGAGCATCGACACGCCGCACAGCGACATGCCGCCGATGCGCAGGAAATCGCGGCGGTTGGAATGAAAGGAGTCGTTGCGATCGCTCATGATTGCCCCCATCTGGCAGGATGGTCGCGCGGGTGCGAGCCATTCCTCTCATTGTCCGGTTGTTTTCCTGGCAGTCAAGGACGAATGTGGCCTGGAAGAATTGGGACACGGCGGAACGGGCGTGAGGGGACCGCAGGTGTTTTGCCTCCTCCACCAGGCTGGCTGCGACCACACACCCAATGCCGACCACGTCAGTGAGTCTGACGTGGCATGGGCAAGGGAGTGGGCAAACGGGCCTCAATAAGCCATCCGTGGCCGAATGCATATGGATTGTGACCGCCACGCCGGCCGATATCATACTGACTGAAGAGGGGTTCCATCGCGTCGCGCGATCTTCTGACCATTCT
>JBBSDR010001427.1:0-2557 GCA_038240465.1 Gemmatales bacterium | reverse complement strand
GCCGCCAACGGCGTCGATGGTCCGGTCCATCTCCTGGCGCGAGAACGCCGGCCCGCCGCTCATGCGGACGAACATGCGCCGGAGCGACAGGCTGAGCTTCATTCCCGGAAAAACATCGAGGAAGCCGAGCAGTTTGCTGACCTTGTACCAGGGATAGCCGGCCAGCCACTCGTCGGCCCCCTCGCCGGTGAGGGCGGCCTTGTAGCCGCGCTTGTGGACCTCGCGGGCCAGCAGCAGCAGCGCGGCACAACTTGTATCGACGACCGGCGATTCGGCGGCCCGGATCAGGCTCGGATAGGTGGCCATCACCTCTTCGGCACCGCAATCGACGATGATCGGCTCCGAGTTCAGATGCCGGGCGACAACGCCAGCCTCGGCTGTCTCGTCGAGCTTGGGCGCCTTGATGCGGATGGTGAACGATGGGATCGGCTTCTGGCGCAGCCCGCAGGCCATGGCGACGACGAGACTGGAATCGACGCCGCCGGACAGGTACGACACGACCGGCACATCGGCCCGCAATCGTTTCTCGACCGAACCCTTGAGCAGCGACTCGAACTGATCGACGAGTTGATCCAGGGGCGCCGGATTCTCGTCGCCCTGGTCGGGGAAGTCCATGTCCCAGTAGCGTTGCTGGCTGATGACCGGCACACCGGGCCGATCGAGTTGCACGCGGAGATAGTGGGCCGGCGGCAGCAGTTGCACGCCCTCGAAGCAGGTGACCGGACCGGGCAGGGCGAAGAAGGTGAACACATGGCTCAGGCCGCGCCGATCCGCTTTGGCCTCGACCATGCCGGAGGCGAGCAGGCCCTTGATCTCGGAGGCGAAGAGCAACCAGTCCTGGCCGTTGCGCGTCTGCCGGCTCCAGAACAGCGGACAGATGCCGAAGCGATCGCGGGCCAGGAGGAGGACCTTGCGGTTGTCGTCCCAGAGCGAGATGGCGAACTGGCCGCGAAGCCGCTCGAAGGTCTTCTCCTGAAGTTCCTCCCAGCGATGCGGGATGATTTCGGTGTCGGTGTGAGTGCGGAAGACGTGGCCGCGCGACTCCAGTTCCGCCCTCGATTCTGGATAGTCGAACAGTTCGCCGTTGAAGACGACGGCGATACTGCGATCCTCGTTGTAGAGCGGCTGCTGGCCATCCGCGAGGCCGACGATGCTGAGCCGGCGTGAGGCCAGCCCGACGTTGGTGCGCTCGTAGTGGCCTTCCTCATCGGGTCCGCGATGGAACAGGGCCTGGCCCATGGCGCGGACCGCGTTTTGCGGTACGGCGTTCTTGCCGGTCAGGTCCACGATTCCCGCGATTCCACACATCGTTGATGTTCCTGTGCTGCCCGAGCCGTGCCGCTTGCGGCTTAGCGATTGTTGCCGCCAAGCCGCAAGCGGCGAAATCACTTGGAAGCGTACAATTTCTTGATCCGCCGTCCGATCAACCAGTCGAGCAGGCGCGGGAACAGACGATTGAAACGCAGCATCCACTTGGCGTCGCTGCCGATGACCGTCTCAAAGCCGCCCCGCTGAATCGCCTGGACGATGCGGCCGGCCACCTGCTCCGGCGGCATGCCCTTGTCGTATTCGATCTTCGCCTTGCCGTCGTTCCTGAGCATCTTCTTCTGCAGGTCCGTCTTCGTCAGGCCCGGCACAATCAGCAGCAAGTCGATGCCGAAGCGAACCAGTTCGCCGCGCAGGGCTTCACTCATGCCGCAGAGGGCGAACTTGCTGGCGGAGTATTCCGGCCAGGCGGGCATGCCACGCCGGCCGCACATCGACGCCACGTTGACGACCGCCGGTTGCTGGCCGCGCTCCAGAACGGGAATCGCCTGGCGGATCAGCTCGACCGGGGCGAAGAAGTTGACCTCCATGATTTGTCGCAGGACGTCCTCCGTGCTGCTGGCGAAGTGGCCCCAGGCGGCGATGCCGGCGTTATTGACCAGCACGTCGAGTCCGCCGAGTCGTTCCACGGCCGTCGCGAGCAGGCGCTGGCGATCGGCCTCAATGGTGATGTCGCCGGCGATCGTGTGGGCCTCCGTGCCGGTCTGGCGCAGTCGGATGGCGAGTTCGTCGAGGGCGGCTTGCGAGCGAGCGGCGAGTGCGAGTCTGCCGCCGGACTGTGCAAGTTGCTCGGCCAGGCTGCGGCCAATGCCTCCCGTGGCGCCCGTGATCAGAAAACGCCGTCCGCGAAGTTCTCTTGCCATCCGTTCTGACCTCCCCGAGATTCTCGATCCTTCGCAGTCGCCGTAGATTATCAAGTTTACCCGCTCGAAGGCTGGAGGCTTCAGGCAATCTGGCCGGAGTGAGAAGAAGAGTTGGCAAGCGCAATGTCGCCTTCACTACATCCGTCAGTGTCCCTCCTTTCCCTCAAGAAGGTGTTTCTTTCCTGAACAGCAAGGCCGGCAATCACTACCCATGCTATGACATCCTCAAGGGCTTGGACACCGGCGCCGCCAGGAATATCCAGACGTGAGATAGACGTTTGTCTACCACTAGAAAAAGACTCGCCTTGTCTTTCACAAGCAGACGTGGAGAAGGCACGATGGCGGAAATGGCCCTGTTGCTGATCGCG
>JBBSDR010001426.1:0-2561 GCA_038240465.1 Gemmatales bacterium | reverse complement strand
GTCTTACCTGACTCCGGACTCCTGACTCCTCACCCCTGACTCCTGACTACTGCTTGTGACCATTGACCCGGAAGTTCTTGGCCATCAGGACGGAGTTGCCACGGTCGTTGTAGGTGATTTCCGTCATGTAGTGGTTCATGAGCATCAGACCGCGGCCGCAAGGACGCTCGAGGTTCTCGATGGCGGTCGGGTCGGGGACTTCGGCAGGATCGAATCCCTCGCCCTGGTCGGTGATGTGAATGATGAAGCGATTCGGCAGCACGGAATAGGCGATCTCGACCTTCTTGTTGAGTTCGTACTGGTTGCCGTGCTTGATGGCGTTGACGAGAGCTTCTTCGAGCGCCAGTTTGATGCTGAACAGATCGTGCTCGTGGCAGGCCACGTTTTGGAGAAGTTGCTCGATGTGTTCCTGAAGGTGGCGCGCCGCGACCGGGTCGCTCGGAATGACGACGTGGTGGGCAAGAGGCTGACAGGTTTCGCGCTGATGGTGCATCGGTTTCGGAAAGCTAAGTTGCACGGAATAGGGCCTCCTGACGATCGGTCATCCCGCTGACCGGAAGCTGGGACTGATTACCCAGGCGCTGGCCGTAATGGCTCACGCCCCATCGGCCTCTTGGCCGAACTGGTCGCGAAGTTCTTCTCCACGAGACCGAAACGAAAAGAAGCGCCCTGTTCAAGGAAGAGGGGGAGGGCGCTCCTTGCCGGATTACAACGATCTGGGCGGATACCTTTCCTCTCTCCTGAGCGCGAAACCAGGCGAGAGAGAGGACCGCTTGCGCATCAACAGGCCCCCGGCGCCGCGGAGAAGAGACTCAGAACCGGGAAAGCGGCCGCAAGACGTCAAAACGACTGCAAGGCGACTTGCTCGTCGTCCAGAATCGTGAACAGCTTGTCGAGTTTGGTGATCTTGAAGACCTCCTGAATCTCGGGGCTGATGTTGCACAGGATAAGCCGGCCGTTCCGCGCTTGCAGTTTCTTGAACAGCGTGATCAGCTTGCCGAGCATGGCGCTGGACATGAAATCGACATTGCGGAAGTTCAAGAGGACCTTGCGGTGTTCGTCCTCTTCGACGAGCTTGAACAGGTCTTCACCGATGTGGGTGATGTTCTGCTCGTCAATGATCTTCTTGTCGAAGAAATTGACGACGGAGACGTCGCCGATCGGTTCGACCTTCAGGCGTCGATTGCGAGGCTGAGTCGACATGGTTGTCGTCCTCCCGGGCTGAGAGGGCACCGCCTCCTTGCGAAATTCATCATGACACAAGAGATTGGCAGCGAGAGACGATACCCTCTAACTCATCTGATGTTATGGCAATAAAAGTTGATGTCAAGCATATTCTCATCTGTTTTTCATGAACTTTCCCCTGTCGGGCCGGCGTAATCAGAGTGGGACGCAGCCCGGCAGGCGACAGTTCCGCAAACGGGAAAACTTCGGCGGCTCACCCGCCCGGCTCACTGAAAGGCCTTTTTTCTTGCAGCCCGTCGCGTTCTCCGGTAGTGTGAATGCGTTATCGACTCGCTCATTCCTGTTCCGTGATATCATGCACAGCGGCTCACAAGGCCGATTCTTCTGGAGCGGACTGATCGTCCTGCTCGGCTTGCCGTTCTTCGAGGCCAGCGCTCCAGCCGCGCGCGCGGGCTGCGGCGATTACGTCCACTTCAAAACCAGTCCGACAGCGGCCCCTTCCTCCATTCCTCCCCAGACCGAGCGCCTGCCGCCTGTGTCGCCTCCGTGCCAGGGACCGGGCTGCTCGCATCAGCAGCCTCCTCTCGCGCCGCTCCCCGCTCCGGCTCCCTCGGAACCCGGCGAGCAATGGGCGTGGGTGCTGTCGCTCGCGCCGCCGATCTGCTCCCCGCTCTCGGGCCGTATTGCTCGTCTGCCAGGCGCTGTCCTTCCGGCACTTGGCGAAGACATCTTCCATCCACCTCGTTCGTGATCCGGGAAACCCGCGCGGCTCCGACAGCCGCTCCCCGTCGTTTCCGGCGCTGATTCCGCCTGCGCCCCAGGCCGTGGATCGCGTTCCTCCTTTCCCGCTCTCGATCCGTATGAGGTTGCCTCCATGAGTACGCAGAGTCCGCCTTCTCCCGCGGCGGCGTTGGTCCAGCTCGACCGCAAGGGCCAGGTCTACACCCCCGCGCTCAATCCCTCCCTGAAACCGTTGCTCGCCCTGATCTTCGTCGGCTTCGCATTCCTGGGCGCCACCGGCGTCTACATGCTGTCCATTCGCGCCTTTGAAGCAGCCCGGCCAGAGAACTATACCACGATCATGACGTTGTGGATCATTCTCGCGCATATCTTCGGCGGCATCATTCTCATCCTCCCGTTCGTCTTTTTCGGTTTGGCCCACTGGCGCACGGCCACCGGACGGCCCAACCGCCGCGCCGTTTCCCTGGGCAAGCTCCTGTTCTTCACCGGCCTCGCCGTTTGCCTTTCCGGCCTGGCCCTCGTCCAGCTCCCCGATCAGTTGCAATTGCCCACCGGCTCGGTCGGCCGCTGGATCGCCTATGGGCTGCACGTCGGGGCGCCCCTCCTTGCCATCATCGTCTACATCCTCCATCGCC
>JBBSDR010001425.1:0-2565 GCA_038240465.1 Gemmatales bacterium | reverse complement strand
CGTGGAGTTTCGTCATCATCTGCATGTGCTCGGCTCATTCATCGTCCCGCTGGCATTGCTCTCACTTGTCTCTGCTGCCGCGTTGCCGGAAGCAGTTCCGACGCTGACTCCTGTATTTGGAACGTTGTGGGTCCATGTCACGCTGAGTATGCTCGGTACCGTGGGGTTTGCCGTGGCCTTCGTGGCTGGTGTCATGTATCTGATTCAGGATAGACTTCTCAAGTCTAAACGGTTCAATGTCCTCTACTCAAAGTTGCCTGCCCTGGATTTCCTCGACAATCTGAATCAACAGTCGATCGTGACGGGGTTTCCGCTGCTCACACTCGGCATCATTACCGGTGCGCTTTCCGCTGAGTTTTCTCGCGGTTCGTATGTGAACTGGAACCCGGAGCAAGTATGGGCGTTAGTGACGTGGGTGTTCTACTTTGTCGTACTGACAGGACGCCTCACCGTGGGCTGGAGAGCCAAACGGGCGGCGTATTTGACGATCATTGGGTTTGCCGGCGTTATTCTCACTCTCATCGGTGTGGTCCTCAAGAGTCACGGACCGGTGTCGTGATATGCACATTGTCGTCGTCGGTTTGAGCCATAAGACCGCTCCGGTCGAAATCCGCGAAAAGCTGGCGATTCCTGAGAGCCGGATGGGTGAAGCCTTGGGTCGCCTGTGTTCGTATCGAGGGGTGCGGGAAGGGGTGTTGCTGTCGACGTGCAATCGGGTTGAGGTGTATGCCGTGGTTGATGAGATCGAGTCAGGGTATGGGCGAATTCAGGATTTCCTGGCGGATGCCCATCTGTCGCTGTCTTCGGAGCAGCTGACGCCTCACCTGTACTGGCACGAGGGGGATCGGGCGCTCAGTCATTTGTTTCGAGTGGCCTCCAGTCTCGACTCTATGATCGTCGGCGAATCGCAGATTCTGGGCCAGATCAAAGAGGCCTTCGAGGTTGCGCTCACGCACAAGGCGACCGGCATCATTCTGAACAAGGTGATGAAGAAAGCGATTTCCGTCGCCAAACGTGTGCGGACAGAAACGAAAATTTCTGAGATGGCCGTGTCGGTCAGCTATGCCGCGGTTGAACTAGCTAAAAAAATCTTTTCGGATCTCAGCGAGAAGACGGTGCTGTTGGTGGGGGCAGGGGAGATGGCCAAGTTGGCGGCCAGACATTTCATTGCCAGTGGTGTTCGGCATGTGCGGGTGACGACCAGAAACCCACAACATGCAGTGGAATTGGCCAATCGGTTTGGTGGCACCCCAGTTGCTTTTGAGGAGTTTCGGGAGGACATGGCCACGGCCGACATTGTCTTGGTGTCGACCGGCGCCGCTCACTATCTTGTGAGCGAAGACGATGTCCAGCACTCGGTCAAGCAACGGATGAACCGTCCGATGTTCCTGATCGACATTTCGGTCCCGCGTAATATTGATCCAGCGGTGCGGCATGTGGATAACGCCTTCCTGTTTGACATTGACGACTTGAAGATGCGGGTTGAACAGAATCGCGGGGCGCGCCTGAACGAGGCTGAGAAAGCCGAGCGGATGGTAGTAGATGAAGTCGGGATTGTGCGGCAGTGGCTTCAGTCGCTTGAAGTAACCCCCACCATTGTGGCCCTCCGCGCCCGAATCGACGAGATTAAACGGACTGAGATCGACAAGACTTTGGGGAGACTGGTAAATTTGTCCGCGACGGAGCGTGAATTAGTCGAGGCGATGGCGTCGTCCATTGTGAATAAGCTTATTCACAATACGATGGTGACGCTGAAGGCCGAGGTGAATTCCTCGGAAGGGGCTGCCTTTGTCGAGGCCGCACGGCGATTCTTCGGCCTCGGAGATGCTACCGGTTCTAACGTCAACGGAAGCGCGTCATCTGAGATGGAGACCTGTCATCCGTCACAAGATGGTATCCAGGATGCTGAAGAGGTGACTCCAAGAACTGGTTCGGAGATGCCGCGTCATTGAGCGTACCGCTCGCGATCGGGAGGTGAGTCGGTGAAGGGAGCGATGACACAAGTCGGTGAGGAACGATCCACCGTTGTGCTGGGAACGCGCGGGAGCAAGCTCGCGGTGCAACAGAGCGAGTGGGTGCAGGCGCAATTGCACGCACTGGTTCCGCATGTGACGGTAACCCTGCGGAGGATACAAACCTCGGGAGATAAGATTTTGGACGTCCCTTTAGCCCAAATCGGCGGGAAGGGACTGTTCGTAAAGGAGATCGAGGAAGCGCTCTTGAGCGGTGAGATCGATCTGGCCGTGCATAGTATGAAAGATGTGCCCACGGAACTGCCCGAGGGATTGGAGATTCTCTGTGTGCCGCCGCGCGAGGATCCACGGGATGCGCTGATCAGTTGTGATGGACGGTCGTTCATGGACCTTCCTCGTGGTGCTCGGATCGGAACCAGCAGTCTTCGCCGCCAATCGCAGCTGTTGCATGCCAGACCGGACCTCACAATCGCCATGTTACGCGGGAATCTGGATACCCGTCTGAAGAAATTACGTGAGGGGCAATTCGACGCGATCGTGCTGGCTGCAGCCGGACTTCGGCGATTAGCCTGGGCACATGAGATTACGGAAT
>JBBSDR010001424.1:0-2566 GCA_038240465.1 Gemmatales bacterium | reverse complement strand
GCACGCTGAAACGAAGAAAACAGGGAATAAAAACAACGTCTGGCGCGTCGGTTAGGCAGGAGGCGATTTCATGATCTCCATCCGCCTGGCCGATGTCGTGAAAGAGTGGACAACAGGACCGACGCCCGTGCGCGCCCTGCGCGGCGTGTCGCTCGAAGTCCGGCGCGGCGAAAGACTCGCCTTGCTCGGCAAGTCCGGCTCCGGCAAATCCACGCTGCTGCACATCCTCGGCGGACTCGATCGTCCCTCTACCGGCACCGTCGAAGTCGAGGGACGCGAATTGACGCGCCTGTCCAGCAGCAACCTGGCTCGCTATCGTCTCGAAATTGTCGGCATGATCTTTCAGGCGTTCCACCTCGTCCCCTGGCGCACGGCCCGCGACAATGTCGAACTGCCGTTGACGTTCGCCGGTCTGGCCCCCAACGAACGGCGGACGAAGGCGGAGCGCGCCCTGGAGGCGGTGGGACTCGGCCATCGGCTGCACCATCGGCCGGGCGAACTGTCCGGCGGCGAACAGCAGCGCGTGGCCATCGCCCGCGCCCTGGTCAATCAGCCGCGCCTGCTGCTGGCCGACGAGCCGACCGGCAACCTCGATAGCGACAATGCGGCGGCGATCATGGGGCTGCTCGACGATCACGTCCGCAAGCATCTCGCGACCCTCGTTCTGGTAACACACGACGAGGACCTGGCTCAGCGGTTCGGCGACCGAGTGCTGCGCCTGCGCGATGGCGAACTGCTTCAAGAGGAAGGATGCCGGGCCGTTCGCGGCCTTGACGATCATGCGTAAATCCGACCTGCTGCGAATGGCCCTGGCCGCGCTGTGGCGGCACAAGGTCCGCACTCTGCTGACGCTCAGCGGCGTCATCGCCGGCACCTTTCTGCTCGTGGTCAGCATCGCCATTGGCCGGGGCGTCGAGGAGGCGACCCTCGCCCAGTTGCGGCGCAGCGATCAACTGCGCAAGATCAACGTCTTTCCCAACTTTCAGCCGACGGAAGACACGGTCCCGAAAAGCGAACTGCATGTCGAGGGACCGATGAGCGACGCCAAGAAGGAACGTATCCGGCGCGGCCTCATCCGCCACTGGCCGCGCCAGGCCATCGGCGGCGGTCCGACGAAACCCCTGGACAACGATCGCCTTGAGAAGATCCGCGCTCTTGGTCATGTCGAATCGGTCGTGCCGGCGCTGCAGTATGGCTGCCGCGTCACCTGGAAGGACCAGACGCGCGAGGTCCTCGTCTCCGCGCCCGGCCCCGAGGACGACAAGCTCGACCGGCGTATTCTCGCCGGCCACGCGCTGCCCGAGTACGGCCGGCAAATCCTCATTCACGAATACCTGCTCTACCAGTGGGGCATCACCCGCGATGAGGACGCGGCCGCTCTCGTCGGCCAGAAAATCCGCGTCGAGTATCGCTCGCGCGGCCTGACCAGTTCGCCGAGCCTGGGAGTGCTGAGCGGCGCCGGCCCGCCGTTGACGCCTGCCGAACGCGACGCTCTCGATCGCGCCCTGAGCCGGCTGGCCGCGGCCGTCGAGATGCTGAACCTGTCGGAAGGGGAACGCGCGGTGCTGAAGAAAGTCCTCGGCGCCGAAATGGGTTCGCGCCGGCCTCTGGACACGGTCGTCTTTTCTGAGGAGTTCACCGTCGCCGGGATTCTGCGCGAGTGGGACGAGTCGGACAAGACGTCGGCCTTCTTCATCCGCGACTGGCTGCTGCGCGATACCGAACTATTCCTGCCCGCGCGCACGGCCGAGGAGATGTTCAGCCGCGATCCGCGCCACGGCCGCTTTGGCTTTTCGCAGGCGACTGTCACCGTCGATAATGAGGAGCATTTGAAGAGCGTCAGCGAGCGCATCAACGCGATGGGTTTTCGCTCCTATTCGCTGGCCGACCTGTTCGAGCGCGTCCGCAAGAACATCCTGCTCGTCAGCATCGCGTCGGCGTTCCTGGCGGCGATGGCCCTGGTTGTCGCCTCGGTCGGCATCACCAACATGATGCTGATGAGCGTGATGGAGCGGACGCACGAGATCGGTCTGATGAAGGCGGTCGGGGCGCGCGACCGGCACATTTTGTTCCTGTTCCTCACCGAGGGAATGGTCCTTGGCGTGGTTGGCGGGGCGATCGGTCTGTTTCTCGGCTGGGTGGTCTCGTTCCCCGGCGACAACATCGCCCGTTCGATCGTGCAGCATGAGTTGCAGACGACGCTCGATCATTCGGTGTTCGTCTATCCGTTGTGGTTGCTCACGGGCGTGCCGCTATTCGCGCTGTTTGTGACGACGCTGTCGGCGGTCTATCCGGCGCGGCGTGCGGCACGCATCAATCCCATCCAGGCGTTGCGAAGCGAGTGACTATCAAAGAAGTGAGGCACGGGGCATAGCTGGGACTCGCGACCAGCTTCACCCCGTGCCATCATGAGATGGTTGTTGGGAGGAGATCTTACTTGTGCATGTGCGATTGGGACTCGCATCCAATCGCACATGAGCGTTTAAGGATGCACCTCCCGTGCCAATCCATCGCACCGGCTTCGCATTCGCTCGTTTTTCCTCAAGTCCCTTTATTGCGAATGACT
>JBBSDR010001423.1:0-2569 GCA_038240465.1 Gemmatales bacterium | reverse complement strand
AGCGATCATTGCACAAGGACGGGAAGAGCGGATCGTTCAAGAACTGATCGGCATCGCCCTGTTCAATCCCCAGTTGCTGTACGACTTCGAGGGCAACCGGCGAGGCGGACCATCCGGCCCCGCATGTGGACAGGATCGGGCAAAGCTTTCGCGGAACAGTCACGAATGACGAATCGAGTGGCGTGCGTGACGTTGTTGCTTGCAGCCGGTCACCGGAGGATGGCGTAGAATAAGTGTGGAGAAAGCAGGTTGATGGAGAAAGAATCCGCTTGCCGACGCTGCGTGAGGCAGTTATAGACGTGACGTCGAGAGCGGATTCAGGTCGTCGAGGACAACCACTCGACAAGTAACTCTGGTGGACACATGACGGATACAACGACCGATCTTGCTTTTGACAACCCGCCTGTCATCGAGACGGTGCCGGATGACGCCGTCGTCGAGGCAAGGTTTCAGCAGCTCGCCGAAGCGTGGAAGATGGAGAAGATGTTCACATCCTCCATGAGCGCGATCGAAGGGTCTGAGTATTATCACGCCATTATCAATCTGGGACTACCGGTCGTCCCCCTGTTGTTTCGAGAACTTCAACGTGAGCCGGATTATTGGTTTACGGCTTTGTATGCCATCTTGAGTGAGGATCCCGTTCCACCTGCGGATCGAGGCAATTTGGCCCGGATGACTGAACACTGGCTTGCTTGGGCGAAACAGCACGGGTATGTTTCTTACTGACAACCACCCCTTGGCCTAACTACCGTTCAGCAGCGAAGGACGATCACGACGGAGAGACTCAGCAGTGAGTCCGGCCGGATTCATCCAATATGTGACGTCCCTCGTCCAAACGGGACAATTCCTCCCCCATCTCAAACAACACGGCTTTCCAGGACTATCCCTTCAGAGTTGCGTTGTGACGAGTCCTGCGGCGTTACACTATAACTGCATCGCGTGGGCTGCGGGAGATGCCAGCAGGTGGTGGTGGCCAACAGGCAGCCAGCAACAGCGGTACTGGCCCGCGGGAGTAGCCGAGGAGGAAACAATCGACGCCTTCATTCAGGCATTCGAGGGACTCGGTTACTCGCAGTGTGACAGTTCCACGCATGAGCCGGGCATTGAGAAGATCGCGATCTACGCCTTGAACGGCACGCCGAAACATGCTTCTCGACAGTTGCTCCGTGGTAACTGGAGCAGCAAGCTCGGCCCTGCCTGCGACATCTTGCATACACCTACTTGCGTGGATGGACCTGAGTACGGGACGGCGGTCGTCTACATGCGTCGGCCACGCCCTCATAACTTCTCGGATGACATCATTGCTCCTGTCGCCTTTGGGATCTGGAAGAGCGAATTAGAACAGCATGGCCACCACGAGCGCCATTGGATGCTGGCGATTCAGCAACTCTTGGAACAGGCGGCACCGGAGCCGTAAGGTTTACTTCGCCCATCGCTCTTTCCTCAGTGTCAGAACCCGAGGGTGGACGATGTCCCGTCCGGCAACAGACCGTCTCACGCGCCTTCCGAGGCTAATTCCGTCTTGAGCTTCTCCAAGGGGGAGGCGAGGGCTTTCTCCAGCCGAATCATCGCGTCGATCATGGCATCGTGGATTTCTGGCCATCTCAACGTTTCGTCTCCTTCCATTCAGCCGCTCACAGTTCTTCGCTTCGCCTCCAATTGACTCGCCTGATCCTCCGTGACTTCGGCCGGCCGGGAGTATTTCGGGTTGCGCCCATCGGTCAGACCCGTGCGGAGGGTACTCTCGTTGACGTTATCCAGCCCGAAACCTCTCAGGACGTTTCTCGCCTCATCGAACGTCCAGTTGCGGAGTCCCATCCAGTGAAGGAGGCGAGTAACCGAATGTCCGAACGGTCGCACTCCTTGCGTGGACGGCCCGAGGCTGTTCGCATCGTCATTGCGGGAAACCGGAGTAGTCTCCAACGAAGGGGATTCGGTCCTCCCGAGCAAATGCGATGCGAGCCACTCATGGGCCGCCTGGCTGGCCTTCAACTTATAGTGGACCCCGAAAACTGGACCACCAGTTAAGCTACCGTGGTGGCCCAGGAAAGGGGAAGCAATGGTAGGCAAGCGTAACCGACACACGGCGGCCTTCAAGGCGCAGGTCGCCCTGGCCGCCCTCAAGGGCGATCGCACCGTCAATGAACTGGCCGCCCACTTCGGCGTTCATCCGACCATGATCCACGCCTGGAAGAAGCAACTGCTCCAGGGCGCCGAGGACCTCTTCGCCTCGGGGGTCAAGGTCGATGGCGGCGACGCCGAGGCCAGGCAGGCGGAACTGTACGAGCAACTCGGCCGGCTCCAGATGGAGCTGGCCTGGGTGAAAAAAAAAGCTGCCGTCTTCGGCTGAGCTGCTGCGGCCGCTGGTCGAGCCGCACCACGCCGAGCTGAGCGTGCGGCGGCAGTGCGAACTGCTGGGGCTGCCCCGCGCCAGCCTGTACTACGAGCCAGCGGGCGAGACGGCCGAGAACCTGCGGCTGATGCGGCGGATCGACCAGGAATACACGGCGCACCCGTTTCTGGGCAGCCGGCGTCTGGCGGCCTGGCTGAAGCGGCAGGGCGAAGAGGT
>JBBSDR010001422.1:0-2580 GCA_038240465.1 Gemmatales bacterium | reverse complement strand
TACGAGGGGACACTTCTGCCGAAGAAGTATCAGGGCGCGTTGATCCACGCCGACGCGGGACCGCGCGAGATTCGCGCGTTCCATCTGAAGCCCAACGGCGCGGGCTATGACGTCGAGAAGGAACTGCTGGTCACGAGCAAGGACAACTGGTTTCGGGCGAGCGCGGTGCGTGTCGCTCCGGACGGCAGCATCATGATTGCGGACTGGTATGATCCGGGTGTCGGCGGCCACGGCATGGGCGACTGGACGCGCGGACGCATCTATCGCCTGACGCCGAAGGGACACAAGGGGTACAACGTACCGGAGGTGAAGCCCGAGACGAACGAGGGACTGGTCGAAGCACTCGCCTCACCAAACCTCGCAGTGAGAGCCCTCGCTCATCAACGGCTTAAGCAACTGGAAGCAGGTGCCTTGGGGGCGCTTGGAAGGTGCATCGAAGATGGTAATCGAATTCAGCAAGCACGGGCACTTTGGCTCCTGGCTGAGTTGAAGACAACCAAGAGATTTGATGTTCTACCGGAGTTCATGGCTGATAAGGATGAACGCTTTCGTATCCTCGTCTATCGTCTGATGAAATCTTATGGTGACGGTCACGGCTGGGCTGAGTCTCTTCGTCGAGCGAAAAAGGATCCTTATGCAAGTGTTCGCCGCGAGGCCCTCTTGCTGGCAAGGTTCGAGTCCCAGCCACACGCGATTGAAGCCATTTTCGATCTCGCCAAACTGTATGACGGCAAGGATCGCTTCTACCTCAACGCCATTGGAATCGCGGTCGGAACCGATCCCGAACGCCGCAAGGTCATCCTCGCCGACTTCGAGAAGCACTTCCCCGAATGGAACGATAAGGTCGCCGATCTCGTCTGGGAGCTGCGGCCGCCGAGCATGATGCCGAAACTCGGGAAAATGCTCGGCGATGCGAAACTGTCCGCCTCGTCGCGCGCTCGCATCATCGACATCCTCGCCGCCTCCGACGACAAGTCCGCCGGCAAGGCGATGCTCGATGTGCTGCAAACGGATGTTCCCGCCGAGGTTCGCGGACAGGTGCTGGCCAATCTCAAACTGTTCCTGCCGAACAAATGGAACTCGCTCCGCACCAGCAAGGAACTGGACACGGCCATCGACGGCCTGCTCGCGAAAGCGGAGACACGTTCGACCGGACTCGACCTGATCGCTGCCGTCGAGAAGACCAACGCCGTCAACGCCGTCGAGAAGATCGCTCTCGACAGCAAGGAAACGCAACCGACCCGCATCGCGGCGATTCGCACTCTCGGCGCATTGCCGGATGATGAGTCGGTGACCGCCCTGACGAAGTTGACGAAGTCGGAGCCGGTCGCGCTGCGAGACGCCGCCACGCAATCGCTCGGCAAGCTCGCCTCGCTGAACGGCAAGCAGCATCAGAAGATCGCTCAGGACGCGCTGAAGCCATTGAAGGTCGTTCTGCTCGACGGCGGAGCGTCGAGCGCCGCTGCTGCCGCCGAGGCCCTCGCCGGCACGCGCTCCGGCACTGTCTGGCTGCTCGATCTGAACTCGCAGAAGCAACTGCCTGAAGCGCTGAAGCCCGAGGTGGCGCGGCTGTTGCGCAACAGCCCCTATCAGGACTTGCGCAACCGGGCGATGATCGCTTTCCCGCCTCCGGGCAAGATCGATCCGAAGAAGCTGCCGGCCATCGCAGCGCTGCTCAATCGCAAGGGCGACGTCAATCGCGGCAAGCAACTCTTCACGGCCAGCATGAAGAACGACATGCAGTGCGCCAAGTGCCACATGGTTCGCGGCCAGGGCGGACAGATTGGACCGGACCTGTCGATGATCGGCAAGAAGGCCAGCCGCGAGAACCTGCTCGAATCGATCCTCTATCCGTCGAAGGCCATCGCCGACCAGTACATCAACTGGCAGATCACCAACGACAAGGGCCAGGTGCTGAACGGACTGATCGTCGAGGAAACGCCGCAGTTCGTGCTGCTCCGCGACGCCAACGGCAAGGACACCAAGCTCAGCAAGACCGATATCGAGAACCGGGTGAAGAGTCCCAAGTCGCTGATGCCGGAAGACATCGTCGTCTACATGACGGAAGACGACTTGATGGACGTCACCGAGTACATGCTGACGCTGAAGACAGCATCGTACACGCCGTCTTCGTGGCAGATCATCGGACCCTTCGACAACGGCGAGGCCGACGCCGGTCTCGACAAGGTGTTTCCCCCGGAAAAGAGCGTCGATCTCAAGGGCGAGTACGACGGCAAATCGGGCAAGGTGGGCTGGCGCACGGTTCGGCCGGACGGCACCGGCTACGTCGATCTGATGATGTTCTACGCGCCGAATCACGCCAACATCGTCAGCTATCTCTATCAGGAGATCGAGTCGCCGGTGGACCAGGATGGCGTTATCCTGCTCGGCCATGACGACGGCTGCAAGGTTTGGATCAACGGCCAGATGGTCCACGAGAACCGGGCGCACATCGCTGCGGCTCCCGAGACGCATCAGGTCAAGGTGAAGCTGAAGAAGGGCGTCAACAAGGTGCTCCTCAAGATCAACAACGGCGATGGTCCGCACGGCCTCTACTTCGCCGTCGTCGCGGAGCAGGAG
>JBBSDR010001421.1:0-2581 GCA_038240465.1 Gemmatales bacterium | reverse complement strand
GGATGTGAAGACGAAGCGGGTCACCAAGGAGATCCCCACCGGGGCGCACCCGAAGATCCTGGTGCTGTCGCCGGACGGCAAGCAGCTCTTCGCCGCCAACTGGTCCGGCGACTCGGTGACGCAGATCGAGGTCGCGACGGCCAAGGTGGTGCGCACGCTTCCGGCGGGCAAGAACCCGCGCGGCATGGTGATGACGAAGACCGGCACGCTCTACGTCGCGAACTTCAACGGCGAGTCGATCGACGTCTTCAAGGGCGCCGAGCTCGCCGATCGCCATCGCTTCAAGGCGCGTCTGGAAGCCGGAGTCAACAACATCCTCGTCAAGGTCTGTCAAGCGCCGAAGGATGCCACGAATACCGATCCGAACTGGGAATTCCTGCTGCGTGTCTGCGACGAGACGGGCAAGGGCATCGCGTTCACTCCGGCCCTTCCCTGAGGAGATTCGTCATGCGTGTCGTATGGACTGTCATCGCCTGCCTCGTTGTCTCCCTGCCCGCGCGCGCCGATAACTGGCCGGCCTGGCGCGGACAGGGAGGCGACGGCATCTCGCGCGAGGCGAAACTGCCGCTGAAATGGTCGGCGACGGAGAACGTGGCCTGGAAGGTGCCACTCCAGGGCGCCGGCGTCAGCGCTCCCATCGTCTGGGGCGAGCGCGTCTTTCTCACCAGCAGCGACGGCCGGCTCAACGATCGGCTGCATCTGTCTTGCTTCGACGCCGTGAAGGGCAAACGGCTGTGGAACGTGTCCTTCTTCGGCTCGGCCATGCCGGAAGGGCTGTTTCCTCCGGGCGGCATGGCGGTGCCAACTCCCGCGACGGACGGCAAGCGCGTCTTCGCCTTGTTCGGCACCGGCGACCTGGTCTGCGTTGACTTCGATGGCAAGCCGGTCTGGATTCGCTCGCTGGCCCAGGAATACGGACCCTTCCGCAATCGCTGGGGCATGGCCGCCTCGCCGATCCTTCTCGGCGACAGCCTGCTCGTTCAGGTCGATCACTTCGGCGAGTCCTATTTGCTGTCGGTCGATGCCGCCACGGGCAAGACGCGCTGGCGGACCAAGCGCGACGCGACCGTCAACTGGACCAGCCCGGTCGTCGTTCAGGTGATGGGCCAGCCGCGCATCATCGTCTCGGGAACGAACACTCTGCGCGCCTATGACCCGGAGTCCGGCAAGGAACTGTGGAAGCGCGAGGGCATGCACACGCAGTGTATCCCGACGCCGGTCGCCCACGATGGCCGGCTCTACGCCCTTGGCGGCAAGGACCATTACGCTCTCTGCCTGACGCTCACCGGCGAGCAGGTCTGGAAGGTCCGCAGCACCGGGGCGTACATCCCCTCGCCCATCATTCTCGACAAGCGCTTTTACTACGCCGAGGATGGCGGCTGGGCGGTCTGCCTCGACGTCGAGAACGGCAAGCGCATCTGGCGCGAACGGCTCGGCAGCAAGCAGCAGGCGTCGCCGGTCGCGGGGGACGGCAAGCTCTATTTCGCCGGCGAGACCGGCACCGTCACGGTTGTCAAGATGGGCGATACGTTCGAGGAACTGGCGCGGAACGACGTGGGCGAGTTGATCGTCGCATCCCCCGCGATCGCGGCCGGCCGGCTGTTCCTGCGCGGCGACAGGCATCTGTTCTGCATCGGCTCGAAACGCTGACCGCGCGACCCGGTGGCGTCAGGCGATCAACTTGCGCAAGGCCGCGATGGCTCGCGGCACTGCGGTCTTGGGGTCTTCCTTGGCCTCGTATTCCAGGGCGACGTAACCGCGATAGTTCGCGTCGCGGAGGATGTCGAGCAGCTTCTTCAGGTCGGCGTCTTCCAGCGGCTTGCCGGCCCGGCGAATCTCCGTCTTGATCTGCACCGTGACGGCGTAGGGAGCGATGCTTGCCAGGTCGGCGTAGGGATCGGCCGTGTGGAAATTGCCGGTGTCGAGGTTGACGCCGAAGTGATCGTGCTTGACCGCCTTGATGAGCGCCAGCATCTGCTCTCCCGTCGAGGTGATGCCGCCGTGATTCTCCAGGGCGAGCAGGACGCCGTACTTGGCGGCGTGTTCGCACGCTTCCTCGATAGCCGCCACGCAGCGCGGAATCGCCTGCTGTTCGGTGTCGTTCTTTTTGATGCTGCCGGCGAAAATGCGGACGGTCTTGGCGCCCAGGATCGAGGCGCGTTCGGTCCAGTCCTTGACGTACTTCAACTGGGCCTTGAGCTTGTCGGCCTCGGGATGACAGAAATCGTTGCCAACTGCCGTGCCGCTGATGTCGAGTCCCAGGCGCGTGCAGCGTGCTTTCAGTTTGGCCAGGTAGGCCGGCGAGGTGTCGGCGAAGTAGTAGGCGGTCGGCTCGATGGCGTCGAGTTCGTTCGCGGCGGCCAGGTCGGCGAAGTCCTCGAGGTTCATGTCGGGCTTCGGCTGTTTCTTGAGGTCGAGATACTGACGATAGGAGTAGGCGGCGAGGCTCAGGCGCAGATGCGGCTTGCCCGTGCGGCGGATTGGCTCGATGGCGGCGGCCGTCGTGGCCAGGAGAGGGACGGCAGAGGCGGCGAGGAACTGGCGGCGGGAGAGTGTCATGGCAGCATGGCTCCGGGATGAG
>JBBSDR010001420.1:0-2581 GCA_038240465.1 Gemmatales bacterium | reverse complement strand
GGGAGGGTCTCCTCGACCTTGCGGGCGGCGTAATACGGATTGATGCGCCGCAGCAGCGGCCGAACGACGGTCAGGGCGAGGTAGCCAGCGACAGCGCCGAGGTAGACGGCGAAGGCGAGACCACGAGTGGCGGTCGGCAGTTCGAGGATACTGTCGAGCAGGGCCATGACGACACCGAACGCGAGGGTGCCGGCCAGGAAACCGAGCAGCGCGGTGGTCAGATCGAGGAAGCGAATGCGGCGGCGGGCTCGTTCCAGTTGGGTCTCGACGAAGGTATCGTTTTTCGATGGGGAGGCTTGCTTGACGGGACCGGCGACAGTGGCCATGAGCCTTCTCCTCTGACATGCTGCGGTTCGCGAGAACGCAAACCGTTCATCTCCATTATATTTCGACGACGCAGCCCCACAAGAAGATTCGCCGGACGCGCCGAAATCCGTTCCCTCTCAGTCCGCCCGCGTGGACGAAGGCATTGACCTCGAACTGGGCGCGGATCTGGGAGGCAAGCTGGGGAAAACGGCGAACATACTCATCCACCTTGGGCATGTCCCCTTGTTCTTCGCGGAGGAGTAATTCGTTTACAGATCAGATCGAAGATCCCATCGGGATTGCCGCGCAAGGCCGGCTGCGCGCGCAAATAGTCTTCATGCAGGATTATAACACGATCGGCGCAGCTATCACGAGTCAGAGTCAGCGAATGACAGGACCGAGTCTGTGCGAGTGGCGGGGGTTATCCCCGCCCGGACAAGCCCGGCGGCTCGCTGAGCTTACCCTCTCATTCGTTGCACCAATCCCTCGAAACCCCATTTGCTCCCAGCGACTGCGATAATGCCTTCACGGTCGCTTTCCGTTTCCCTCGTGCGCTGACGTCGAATAGACTGCCTTCAGCCCGCCATCGTCCCCGCCTTGCGAGGAACCGTCATGCGCTGCCTCTCCCTTGTGCCAGCCGTCTTTGGCCTGCTTCTGCTGCACGCCCTCGCCGTGCCGCCCGATACCACGTCCGACCTCGGCAACAAGGAGCCGCTGACGCCAAAGGACGAACGCGCGACCTTCAAGCTCCCGAAAGGCTTCACGATCGAACTCGCCGCCTCCGAGCCGCAGGTGGTCGATCCGGTTGCCATGTCCTTCGACGAACGAGGACGCATCTACCTCTGCGAGATGCGCGGCTATCCCAACGGGGGCCTCGGCGGCGGCACCATCACCTCCGGCAAGATTAGAATCCTCGAAGACAAGGACGGAGACGGCATCTACGAGACCAGCACTGTCTTCGCCGAGGGACTGCGGTTTCCGATGTCGGTGTTGCCCTGGAAAAAAGGCGTCCTCGTCGCCGTCGCGCCGGACATCCTCTACCTCGAAGACACCGACGGCGATGGCAAGGCCGACAGGAAGACCGTCCTCTACACCGGCTTCGACCTCGCCAACATTCAACAACTCGTCAACAGTCTGACGTGGGGACTCGACGGCTGGGTCTACGGCGTCGCCGGCAGCAACGGCGGCACGATTCGCTCCGTCGAGAAGCCCGATTCGCCGGCAGTCAACCTGCGCTCGCGCGGCTTCCGCTTCAAGCCGGATGTTCCCGGCAGTCTCGAACCGACGTCCGGCGGCGGCCAGTACGGCCTGACTTCGGATGCCTGGGGCCATTGGTTCGTCTCGACCAACAGCCAGCACCTGCGGCACATTGTCCTACCCGATCACGCCCTGCGGCGCAATCCATCGCTTCCCGTCCGCGCCGTCACGCTTGACATTCCCGAACACGGGCCGGCCTGCAAGGTGTTCCGCATCAGCCCCTTTGAGGCGTGGCGCGTCGAACGGACGAAGCGGCGCGCGGGTGGCCCCGATTCCGCTCGCTTCCCCACAACAGAACTCGTCCCCGGCGGCTTCGTGACCTCGGGATGCAGTCCCCTGCTGTACGAGGCGGACAGCTTCCCGAAGGACTATCGCGGCAGCGTCTTCGTCTGCGATCCGGCGAACAACCTCGTCCTGCGCGACGTCCTGAGCGAGAACGGCGCCACCTTCACCGCCAAACGCGGCCATGCCGACAGCGAGTTTCTCGCCTCGACCGACAACTGGTTCCGGCCCGTGTCGCTGACGCTTGGACCTGATTCGGCAATCTATGTCCTCGATTTTTACCGCGAAGTGATCGAGACGCCGCTGTCGCTTCCCGACGACATCAAGAAACGGCTCAACCTCGAAACCCGTGGCCGAGGCCGCATCTGGCGCGTTCGCGCAGAGAACGGCCAGAAGACCGCGAAGCCGGCCCTGCACAAGGCGACAACGGAACAACTCGTCAAGCACCTCGCGGACGAGAACGTCTGGTGGCGGACCACCGCCCAGCGTCTGCTCGTCGAGCGACAGGACCACGCCGCCACGAAGGCGCTGGGCGAAATGGCGAGGCAGAAGGAGTCTCGCGGCCGGGCGCACGCTCTCTGGACGCTGAGCCTGCTCGGCGAACTGAAGGACGCCCACATCATTGCCGCGCTCAAGGATGTCGAACCGGGCGTTCGCGAGCAGGCGCTGCGGCTGGCGGAGGAACGGCTGCCGCGCGCGACGGAGTTGCTCAAACCGCTGGCGGCGCTGGTGGATG
>JBBSDR010001419.1:0-2583 GCA_038240465.1 Gemmatales bacterium | reverse complement strand
ATCGCCCGCTAACGCCCGCTAAGCCGCAAGCGGCGACCCGTTATTTCGCCGTCGGTCCTACACTGAAAGAGGGGTGAATGCCCCCCAGTGGAGGCCATGCCATGGCAGAGAACCGCAAGCACCCGATCCTGATCGTCGATGACGAGTCGGAGATCCTGTTCTCGCTGCGCGCCCTGCTCCGCCGGGACTTCGAGGTCTACACCGCGGAGAGCGGGGCGCAGGCCCTCGAAGTGCTGCGCCAGCACAAGGTCCACGTCATCATGACCGATCAGCGTATGCCGAACATGACCGGCGCCGAACTGCTCAGCCGGGCGCGGGACGAGTGTCCGCAAGCGATGCGAATCATCTTCACCGGCTACGCCGACCTCAAGGCGGTGATTGACGCAATCAATCGGGGCGAGATCTATCGTTATCTGACCAAGCCCTGGGACCCGGACGAACTCTGTCTGTTGCTGCGTGAGGCGTGCGAGCATTACGAGGCGATTGCCGAGCGCCGCCGGTTGCTCGTCGAGTTGCGCGATCATGTCGCGCAAGGGTGGGCGGTGCGCGACGAAACGTGGATGGCAGCAGGGAAGACGCTGGTTGCTCGTGCGGACCAGGCCCTGGCCGACAAAAGTTAGCTGGAGGCGCTCGACGGTTGCCAGGTCGGTTTCTGCTGCGACAACTCCCAGCGTATGTCATCAGCAGCCGCCGCGAGCAGTAGTCCCAGGCTCCCACGCAGAACATCTTCCAAAGGAGGCTCGATCGTGCCGGCCAACCGGTTCAGGCGAGAGGTTTCGCTGCTGGTGAAGACGACGACTGGCGGATTCAGCATCCACAAGACGAAATGTTCCGCTACCTGTCGAGTCAATTCCTCAGTCGCCTCGGGCAGGACGCCATCGAAGAGGAAGGCGAACTGACAGGCTTTGTTGCCGATCGGCCAGAGTTTATCGCAGCCGCGCTGGAGGATGTTGCAGAATCGATGCCGCAGGAACGACACCTGCTCGTCGAACGGCAGCCCTTGATAGGTGGCCAGGTTGCCGACTTCCGAGCGGATCAAGGGCATTAGACTGCCGTCAAGACCGGCCGCTGCCACAAGCCAGCGCAGCCGGGCTGACTCAACCAGGACAACCAGCACGACTGGTGTTTTGGCTTCCACGGCGCTGCTCTCCTCCGCCCCTGATCAGGTTATACTTGAGGCTGGTCCGTATCAGGACTCCAGGCGATCCACTGGCCGGCGTACTTCATCAATTCGTCCAGCGGAAACGCATCGCGATTCCTCATGAAGATGCGCATTCGCTCAACGAACTGGTCCATCGTTTCCGGGTCGTTCATGGCTTTCTCCTCGCGCACGGCGAGACCTCACGCTCATCCTGCTATTCTACACGAAACCAGCACGCGAACCTTTGAGCGTCAATCCAAAGCAGCGCGGCTCGATGAACTTCCCATCGCCTTGAACCGTCTAGTATTGTTGTCCGGCCTCGGAACCCGCACCGACCGAACCACACCCCCAGCGAGTCCGGCATGGAGGACACCAGGAGCTTTCGTCCGTGTCCGGCCGCAATGTCCTTTTCAACAAGGGCTTGCGATGGCACTCCCGCCCAAGGGATCGATCCGAAGAGGCACTTGTTTCAAGGGGTCCATATCCCTACAACTGTGAAGAATCCGGGTAGGCAAGGCGCTGGCCGCAACGGCCCCGGTCGCGAACACCGCCCCCCGCCGAATCGCGAAGGCAAAAGGGACAGACGATGACAGAGGCGTTTCAGGCCGCTCTCGTGCGCGCAGTCGCGGCGAAAGACCTTCAATCTCCTGGCCTCGGCACCGGCGCGGGGGCGGCTTTCGAGTTGAAGTTTCAGCTCACCCGAGCCGAGTCCGACGATGTCGAAACCTGGGCACGCCAGCACCTGCATCCCGATTCCCACGGCGAACACGGCTCCTATCGCATCACCTCCATCTACTGCGACACGCCTCGCCTCGACACCTTCCACCGCTTGCCCGGTTATCGCCGCACCAAGTACCGCTTGCGCCGCTATGGCGAATCCCCTTGCGTCTACCTCGAATGCAAACGCCGCTGGGGCGACCGGGTGAAGAAGAAGCGCGCGGAAGTGTCCGAAGCCGAACTGGGATTGCTGGCCGGCGTCTCCCCACCGCTGGACTGGACGGGAGCCTGGTTCCAGAAGCGCCTCTCCAAACGCGGCCTGCGCCCCGCCTGTTGCGTGAGCTACCACCGAACGGCCTTCTTTGGCCGCGCGGGCGACACCCCCATTCGGCTGACTCTCGACAGGGACCTGGCCGGCACGCCGGCATCGGGTTGGGATGTGCCACTCGAGGACGGTCAGCCGCTCTTGCCGGGCGGCGTCCTGCTGGAGATGAAGTTCCACATCCATTTGCCCGAACTGTTTCGCGGTCTGCTGCCGCGGTTGCCGCTCCATCAAGGCCGGGTGTCCAAGTACCGCCGCTGCGTGCAGGTCTGCGGGCTGGCCAGTGGGGCGAATGGATGCACCCACTGACGCTCCCCTCTTTAGGCGACCGGCAAGAGGTGAACTACCCGGTGGGACAGGCGTCTCGCCTGTCCGGACAGGCGAGACGCCTGTCCCACCGGGT
>JBBSDR010001418.1:0-2583 GCA_038240465.1 Gemmatales bacterium | reverse complement strand
CTCGGCGGTCCCGTGCGCGACAAGTTGCGCATGTATCCCAAGGAGGGCAAGGCGGTCAAGCTCGGCACCGGCGGGCCGCATCCGTTCTCCGGCAATCCCAAGGACGTCATGGGTCTCGCCAAGCAGGTCGAGGACTGGCGCAAACGCCTCGGGCCGGAAGGCACCATCATGTTCGACGCTCACTGCGCCGTGCCGCCGCCGATGCTCATCCAGCTCGGCGCTGCCATCGCGCCCTATGACATCCTCTTCCTCGAAGAAGTCGCAGTGCCAGGCAACATCGAGGTGTTCAAGCGGCTCAAGGAGCAGATCCGCATTCCGTTCGCGGCCGGCGAGCGCGATCGCACCATCTGGGAGTTCGTGCCGTATCTCGTCAACGGCGTCCTCGACATCCTGCAGCCGGACGTCGGCCAGACCGGCGGCATCAGCCAGTTGAAGAAGATCGCCAACCTGGCCGAGGGCTTCATGGTGCCGCTGGCGCCGCACAACACCTGCAGCCAACTCGGCCTCAGCGCCAGCATTCACGTCGCGTTTTCGATTCCGTTCTTCCTCATCCAGGAAGGCTACATTGATGGCCACATCATGCCGGCGGGCGTGGCCAGGCCGAGCTGGGAGCAGGACAAGGACGGTTACGCCTCGCTGCCGCAGGGACCGGGACTCGGCGTCGAGATGGACGAGGACATGATCGCCAAGGTGAACGCCAACCCGGCCAAGAAGTTCAAATGGCCCACTCCGCGCAACATCGACGGGGCGGTTTACGACTACTAACCAAAACAGAAAAGAATCGACCACGAATCACACGAATCACACGAATAAGAAGGAAGATAAGAGAAGAGAAGAGTCAGAGAGGGTAAGACAAAGCCGAACAAAACGGGACTGTGTCAGGAGGGTTGCTTGGGGACGGGTTACAAGCCGCCATGATAGCTGCCCTTGAGTTACCCTGCAATTTCCTCTCTTTATTGTCTTTTTCTTATTCGTGTGATTCGTGTGATTCGTGGTCGATTCTTCAGGGGCTTTCTCATGAAGCGACGTTCGTTTCTCAAGCACACGGCCGCCCTCGCCGCGCTTGGTGTGCCGGCCCTCAATGTCCTCGGGGCCAATGACACGCTTCGCGTTGGTTGCATCGGCACCGGCGGACGATGCCGGTTCCTGATGCGCTCGCTGGCCACCATTCCCAACGTCAAGATCACCGCCGTCTGCGATATCTGGGACGTCCATCTCGAAGAAGGCCGCAAACTCGCCGCTCAGGGGGCTTTCGCCACCAAGCGCTACCAGGACATCCTCGACCGCAAGGACATCGACGCCGTCCTCATCGGCAGTCCCGATCATTGGCACACGCCGATGACCATTGACGCCCTCGCCGCCGACAAGGACGTTTATGTCGAGAAACCGCTCACTCATTCGCTGCACGAGGGCAAGGGACTGATTGAGGCCCAGGCGAAGTACAAGAAGATCGTCCAGGTCGGCACGCAGCAGCGGTCGATGCCGCACATTCAGAAGGGCTTCGAGTTGGTGCGGGAAGGCCGGCTCGGCAAGGTCCACAAGGTCCATCTCACCTGGAACCGCAACAGCGACCGCGTCCGCAAGAACCCGCTCGGCGTCGATCCGAAGAAGGTGGACTGGAAGGCGTTCCTCGGCAACGCTCCGGCGCAGGACTTCGACGAATATCGCTTTCGCAACTGGCGCTGGTTCTGGGATTTCGGCGGCGGACTGTTCACCGATCTGATGGTTCACTGGATCGACGTCGCCCACTGGTTCCTCAAGCTCGATCATCCGCTGAAGGCAGTCGCGGTCGGCCAGCACACCGTCAGCAAGGACGTCTGGGAAACGCCCGACACCGTGCAGACGCTGCTCATCTATCCCGGCGACGTGCAGGCCCATTTCGAGGGGACGTTCAGTAACGCCCGGGAAGGTGCGCACATCGTCTTCTTGGGGACTGAGGCCAGCCTGTACATCGATCGTGGCCGGTATGAGTTGATTCCCGAAGCGCGGAGCAAGGGCAAGGCGGAGGAGATGGTGCTCGGCACGGGGCCGAAGGGACGCGACTTCTACGACAAGCCGGACGGCGAGAGGCTGCATCTGCTCGACTGGGTGGAAGGGGTGCGGAACCGCAAGCAGCCGAGCGCTCCGATCGAGGCGGGCGTCGGTTCCGCGTCGGCGGCCCATCTGGCAAACCAGGCACTGCGCTCCGGACAGACGGCGGTGTGGAAGTCCTGACGAGTCTGGCACGTTCAATACGGACCAGCCCCGAGCGCGAGTTTTGAAGTTGCGCTGCTGGAGACCGTCAGAAGAGAATAGCCACAAAAAACACGAGAAGACACAAAAAGGAAGGGAAGAAAGATTGTCCGAGGAACTGATGTTGCCGATCCGACTTCTCTCTTCCTCTTGGTGACTTTTTGTGTTTTTTGTGGCCATTCTCTTGCTCAGCGCAACTTCAAAGAGCGCGAGCGAGGGGTTCTTGCGATGCAACCCACTCGCTCGCGCTCGGGGCTGGTAGCGCTCGGGGCTGGTCTGTTAGGCGAGCGGCAGGTTCAAACATACCCGGTGGGACAGGCGTCTCGCCTGTCCGGACAGGCGAGACGCCTG
>JBBSDR010001417.1:0-2584 GCA_038240465.1 Gemmatales bacterium | reverse complement strand
GAGAGGCCCCGGTTTGAGCTGGCCGACATGTTCCGCCTGGGGTCTGTCGCCGCTCTCGTCCTCAGTTGCTACGCGCTGACGCTGCCCGCGACGCCGCCGCGGCGTCATGCTCGCGATGCGTTTGCGCCGGTGGCCGCGCTGCGCCTCTTGAGGCGGCGCGACTTCGCTCTCTTCTTCGCCTGCACCCTCGCCCTGAGCCTGACAATCCCCTTCAGCACCCAGAACACAGCGCTGCTGCTCGACGAACTGGGCATTGACGATGCCTGGAAGGGACCGGCCATCTCCATCGGGCAGATTACCGAAGTTGGCTCGATGCTGCTGCTGCCCTGGCTGCTGGCGCGAGCCGGGCAACGCTGGGTCATGCTCCTGGGCGCGTCGTCCTGGGCGCTGGTCCTGGTGGTGCAGGCGATTGGCCAGCCCGCGAGCCTGGTCGTCGGCTCGATGGGGCTGAATGGCTTCTTCATCACCGGCTTCATGGTTGCGGGGCAAGTGTTCGTCAACAGCCGGGCCGGACCCGAGATTCGAGCCAGCGCCCAGGCCCTGATCAGCTTCACGTCCGGCATCGGTTTACTCGCCGGCTACGCCCTTTCCGGCATCGTCTCGCACCTCGTGGATGGTGCGTTTCGGCCGACATTCACCGTCGCCGCAGTGGTTGCCCTGCTCGCGGTAGCCGGCTTCGCGGTGTGGTTTCATCCGGGAGAGAGCGCTGAAGGGGTCACTCGGGGATAAGCTATCTGTATTGCCGCTTGCGGCTTGGCGGCGGACACCCGCCAAGCCGCAAGCGGCAAGAACCCTATGGAACGAATCAAAATGAAGCTACTCGCCGTCCTCTTCCTCGGCGTCACGTTGGCCGCATCCGGCATGGCAGCCGCGCCGCTCGATCCAAAGGGCGTCAAGCTCTTCGAGGACAAGATCCGTCCTGTCCTCGTGCAGCAGTGCTACGTCTGCCACTCGGCCGACGCGAAGAAGGCGAAGAAACTGCGCGGCGGTCTGTATCTCGATTCGCGCGAGGGCTTGCGCAAGGGCGGCGACAGCGGCTCACTTCTTGACGGCCTGCTGCTCAAGGCGATGCGCCATGAGGGCGACGTCAAGATGCCTCCCAAGGGCAAGTTGCCGCCGGCAGTCCTCGCCGATTTCGAGGCGTGGCTCAAGATGGGCGCGCCCGATCCGCGCGACAGTACCGCGACTGCCGTCAGGACCATCGACATTGAGGCGGGCAAGCGCTACTGGGCCTTTCAGCCCACGGGAGGCAAAGCGCCTGAAATCATCAATCCGAAAACACCAATCTCCAACCCGATCGATGCATTCATCCTGGCGAAACTCAACGAGAAGGGGCTGACGCTGAGTTCCGCCGTCAGCCGCGAGAAGCTCATTCGCCGGCTCTCTTATGGCCTGACGGGCCTGCCGCCGACGCCAACCGAGATCGACGACTTCGTCAAGGACACGGCCCCCGATGCTCAGGAACGCCTTGTTGATCGGCTGCTCAGGAGCGAGCGCTTTGGCGAACGCTGGGCGCGGCACTGGCTGGACGTCGTGCGCTTTGCCGAGAGCGGCGGCTACGAGTTCGACGGCGCTCGCGCGGGCGCGCATCACTATCGCGACTTCGTCATCAAGGCATTCAACGACGATCTGCCCTTCAATGAGTTTGTCCGGCTGCAGATCGCCGGCGATCATCTCAAGCCGGGCGACTACCAGGCGACGTCGGCGACCGGCTTCGTTGTCGCCGGACCGTACCCGGGCCAGACGACAGTCAAGACGCAGGAGTTGATCCGCTACGATCACCTTGACGACATGCTCTCGACGCTCGGCACGTCGATGCTCGGCCTGTCGTTCGGCTGCGCTCGCTGTCACGATCACAAGTACGATCCGATCCCGCAGCAGGACTACTATCGCATGCTGGCCGCTTTCGGGCGAACCGACTCGACCAGCGCCAAAATCGACCTGAACGTCGAGGCATCGCGCAAGGCGCGGGCGGAGTTCGACAAGGTCCATGCGCCGCTTGTCGCCGCCCGCGATCGCTTCGACCGCGAGACCTTGCCGGGCCGGGTTCAGACATGGTTAGCGACCGTCAAGAGCAAGCCGGTTGCGCCGTGGAACGTCCTCGACCTCGTCAGTTCGACGGGCCGGCAGTTCACGAAACTCGATGGCTCCTTGCTGGCTGTCGGACCGGCGGCGGCAGCGGACACCTATACGCTGGTCTTCCAGACGCAGCACAAGGGAATCAGCGCGCTCCGGCTTGAAGCTCTGACGGACGCCGCGCTGCCGATGATGGGACCGGGGCGCGGTCTCAAGGGCGAGTTCACATCCCCCACGATTTCGCTCATGGCGGCCTCGGTGGATGGAAAGGTGAAACCGGCGCCGGTCAAACTCAAGATAACGCCGATGGCCTTCGACAAGTCCGGTAAGGACCACGCCTTCCTCATCGAGACAGAAGGCGACGTCGGCTTCCCTGGCGGGACCGTGCTGACACTGAGTCTGAAATTCGCTGGCCCCGCCATCGGCAAGATGCGAGTCTCTCTGACGACGTCTCGTCCGGCGAAACTCGACGCCCCTTCAGCGCCCCAGGCAACCGGCGAACTGCTGG
>JBBSDR010001416.1:0-2584 GCA_038240465.1 Gemmatales bacterium | reverse complement strand
ACCGACGGCGCGCTTGTCCTGCCTGTCGCTGTCGTGGACGGCCATCCCGGCACTCCCATCCCTGTTATGTCGTGTCGCCGACCTGTCACTATGTGGACTATGCCAGGAGAGAGATCGAACTCGAACTCCACAACCACCCATACCTGGGCCGATTTTTGTGTGCGCCGCTCCTCGAACTGCTGCGGCTTCTGCTGCGCTGGGGCCAGGTCGAGAAGGCCGTCTATGCGAACAACTGGCTCCTCTCAACCAACCTGTATCCGCGTTTTCGGCCGGGTGGGTTGCGGGCCGTCCACGAGATGCTCGCGGATGTCTTTCCCGATCATGCGCTGGTGTTCCGCTCGGTCAATCACAACCTGAATGGCGAGGTGGGCAAGGAACTGCGCGTCCTGGGCTATCGGGCCGTGTTCAGCCGGCAGGTCTACGTTCTCGATCCACGAACGGGGGTCCATCGACACAAAAAGTCGTACTGCAAGGATCGCAGCCTGGCGCGGCGCTCGCCCTATGCCTGGATCAGCGCCTCCGCCCTGGACGCGACGGATTGCGCACGGCTGAAGCGGCTCTACGACGACCTCTACCTCGACAAGTATTCGCTCTACAATCCGCAATTCACGGAGGCGTTCTTTCGGGCCGCGCTGTCCTCGAGGTGGCTGGACCTGTGGGCGTTGCGGGCGGAGGGACGAATCGACGCTGTTCTGGGTTTCGTGGAGTGCCAGGGAGTGATGACGACGCCATTGATCGGCTACGACCGTTCCGTGCCGGAGGACCGGGGGTTATATCGCTTGATCTCGCTGAAGCTGATCGAGGAAGCGGAGCGGCGCGGCCTGGTTCTGCACCAGAGTTCGGGGGCGGCGCAGTTCAAGAAACATCGAGGCAGTGAGGCGAGCATCGAGTACAGTTATGTGTTCGATCGTCATTTGCCCCACCGCCGGCGACTTCCCTGGCAACTGCTCGCCTGGCTCTCGGACCACCTGGCCGTGCCGTTGATGCGCCGGTTTGGCCTGTGAGGGGCGAGACGGCCCGGTATTTGCACCTGTTCTGATCGCGAGATTACTGAAGTCGCCCGGCTGGACAAAAGAGACGATCATGGACCGCGAGCAAAAGCGCCAGGAGCATCACCGAGTCGAACGGGAGGAGAAGCAGGAGCAGGAGCGAGAATCCGAGAAGCAGTTCTCGAAGCCAGGGATGACTGTTCGTCCGTTCTGGTTCCTGGTTGTGGGATTCGCCCTCACGCTGGCCGCCGTCCTTTTCTGGACGCGGTTCTGAGGGGATGATACGATGGGGGGCGCGAAGTACCCGAGAATCGAGACCTTGGAAGCGACCCGAGCGGCCGCGGAGGTATCTGCGAATGATCCGAAACCTGGCTCGATGTCCCTACTGCGGCGACTGTGAGGTCGCCCTGGACGACGCTTCAGCGGTCGTATGCAACCCCGACAGCAGCGCCCGGCCGTGTCCTCACCTTGCCTGGGTGGACGGCCGTTACTCGCAGTTCGAGCGCTCGCCCCAGGGAGTCCCTCATCTCATCGGATCGAGTGAGTTCCGTTGGGGTCCTCCGGGTCCTGTGGAAAACATCGAGGAGTTGGTTCCCTACCTGAAGGAACTGGCGAACCAGGGACAGGGCTGGCCGTTCGCTCCGCCGGTGCCATTCGTCCTGCGGCCGCTCACCGCGGAGGGACAGAGTGGCGACGCTGCAGCGGAGGCGGCCAGTTCATGGGACATCGACGGCTGCACGGTTTTCGCTCAGGACCCATCGGCCTTCTGGGCGGCGCTGCCCGACTGCCAGCAGCGGCAGCTAGAAGGTCTCCGCATAGACGAGAGCGAGGAGGAATGAACCTCAAAGACTGTCCTGAGACGTCCGCCCCAAGTTGCGCTCGGCATAGCTTTCAGTGACGTTCGCACCGAGACTCGCTGTGGCTGGGTATATCGTTGAACCCCAGGAAGTCGTTTGCTCGCCCGAGGCATGAGGCGAGGAACTGACACGCCGTCGGCAACTTCCCAGCCGGATTCTTGTGTTCTTTTCGCCCCACAGCCGATAATCCCCTCTGATGTTTGTCGCAACCCGACAAGAGAACGTTGTCATGGCCACCGCCACGAGGATCGGCGAAGAACGAGTGCTGCTCCATGAGGTGAACTGGAAAGCATACGAGGCCCTGCTCGCGTCCTGGGGCGATCGTCCGATTCGATTGACCTACGACAATGGGAACCTCGAAATCATGTCGCCGTTGCACAATCACGAAAAGTACGGTGCTGTGCTGGGCCGGCTTGTCGAGTCCTTCACCGAAGAGATGAATATCCCGCTGCACAGCGGGGGATCGACGACGTTTCGGATGAAACTCAAGAAGCGCGGACTGGAGCCGGACGAATGCTACTGGATTCAGAACGCATTGAAGATGCGCGGCCGACTCGAGTTCGACTTCAAGGTCGATCCGCCTCCCGACCTGTCCATCGAGGTCGATATCACCAGCAGTTCACTCGACCGGATGAGCATCTACGCCAGCCTGGGCATGCCCGAGATCTGGCGCTACGACTCTGAGGCCCTTACCATCTACCTCTTGCAACCCGCTGGCAACTATGCGGAGAGCGAGTT
>JBBSDR010001415.1:0-2586 GCA_038240465.1 Gemmatales bacterium | reverse complement strand
GCTTGCCGTCCGGATGAAACGCCAGATCGGTGACGCCGTACTCATGGCCCGGCGTCAGTTCGTGCGTCTTCTTGCCCGTGGCCGGATCGAAGAGGAACACCTTGCCGTTCTGCCCGTAGACCTCGCCGCCACGTCCGAGGGCCAGCACCTTGCCATCGGCCGAATACGCAGCAGCCGAGATCTGTGTGTCCTTGAATCCCGGACCGAGATCGAACTGCATCTGTCCTTTTGTCGCATCCCAGAGTCTGACGCCCACATGCCGGCCCGAATCGAAGACCAGGGGCAATCGCTCCGACACCAGCGCCTGCTTGCCGTTCGGCGAGACGGCGACGGCATAGGCCCAGCCCTTGATCTTCCAGCGCCGCACTTCCTTGCCCGCCTCGCGATCCCAGACAATCACCTCGCCGGCATCGTCGCCGCTGACGAGCGTCTTGCCGTCGCGCGTCTGGCTCATGGCCATCACCCACTCGCGATGGCCCTCGAGGAGGCGAGACGTCGAGAGCGTCTTCACCTTCGATTCGAGTTGCGCCGGCACCTTCGAGCTGCTGCGCCGGATCAGGTCCTCGCGCGTCCGGGCATTGAGGACGACCTTGCTCTCCCCCACTCCCGCGGCAGTTGCGTCCCAGGCGCGAATGGAGCGATCGTAACTGGACGAGAGAAGCGTCTTGCCGTCAGGAGTGGCCAGCAACCGTGTGATGACGTTGGTGTGGCCTTCGAGGCGCAGCACGGGCAACGGCGCGGGATCGCCGGGCTTGTCGGGCAGTTCCCAGACGAGGACCTGGCCGAGGTTGTTGCCCGCGAAGAGCCGCTTGCCGATAATGCAGACCGCTGTCACCCAGTCCACGTCCCACGGCAGCGTCCAGACAAGTTTCGGTTCCATGATGCATCTCCCGCCGCTTGCGGCTTAGCGGGAGTAAGCCCGCTAAGCCGCAAGCGGCGTTAACCGAGGAGTTCCCGAATCGGCTTCGACCCTTCCGGCGTCGCCCAGATCGGACGTGTGCCGACGTGGTTCCTCACACGCGGATTCACACCCAGCGCTGTGTAGATCGTCGAGAACAGATCGCCTTCCGACACCGGCTTATCCTTCACCGACTTGCCGTCCGCATCGCTGGCTCCGTAAATCTGGCCGCCCTTGATGCCGCCGCCAGCCAGAACGATCGTCCAGGCGTTGATGAAGTGATCGCGTCCGGCCCGGTTGTTGATCTGCGGCGTCCGGCCGACTTCCCCCATCCACACGACGAGCGTGTCCTTCAGCAGCCCGCGTTCTTCGAGGTCCAGCAGCAGGGCCGACCAGGCGGGATCGAGGATGCTCATGTTCGCTTTATGACAGACGAAGTTGTCGGCATGGCTGTCGTAGTTCTCCTGGCCGACCTCGACGAAGGCGACGCCGGACTCGACCAGTTGCCGTGCCAGGAAGCAGCCCCGGCCGAAATCGGTGTTGCCGTAGCGGTCGCGGTATTTCGGCCAGTCCTTGCTGATGTCAAAGGCCGGCTTCGCCCGCAGCAGCCGGCCGGCCCGGTCCTTGCCCAGCCGATGACTCGCGAAGGGTTCCGCCTTGTGGTCCTTGCCGAACTCCTCCTCCATGAAGCGCAGCAGATCGCCGCGCCGCTTCTCTCCCTCCGGCGTCGTGTAGGACGAAGTGTGATAGGGCAGCCGTCCATCGTGGCCCAGGCTGAATGGCTCGTATTGCGGTCCGAGATAGCCGCTGCCTGCGTTGCCGGTGGATCCCATGCGAACGAACGACGGCAGATCGCTGTCGGGATTGCCGGCATACTTGGCGATCATCGCCCCGAGTTCGGGATGCGGTACTCGCTCCGACATCTTGTAGCAGGTGTGCATGTGGTAGATGCCGTCCGGATGGTCCGGCGACGCCGTCTTCATGCTGCGAATGACGGCGAGTTTGTCCGCGACCTGGGCCATCTTCGGCAGATACTCGCACACTTGCAGCCCGGTCACCTTTGAGGCGATCGGTCGGAACGGACCGCCGGTGGGCCGTCCCGGCTTCATGTCGAAGGTGTCGATCTGCGAAGCGCCGCCGTTCATCCACAGGAGGATGCAGCGTTTGCCGAGTTTTTTCGCCTCGGCGGCGATGCTGTTCGAGTTGACGAGTCCGCCCCAGTTGGGCAGGGCGAGACCGCCTCCGGTCAGGAGCGCTCCCTTGAGGAAAGCTCGCCGGCTCAGATGCTCGCTGCGAGAACACATGGGTTTCATTTCGGACCCCCCGAGTTGCCGTTTGCGGCTTGGCGGTCTTCCTCCCGCCAAGCCGCAAGCGGCAAAACCGTCAATGATTGAACCGGAACGCCGCCGTGTTGAGCAGCACCCAGATCGCCTCCTCGGCCAGCGCATCGGACTTCGGATTGCTGCTCAGGTGTTCGGCGAATCGCTTCCGCTCCGTCGGGCTGGGCAAGCGGCCCAGGACGGCGAGGAACAATTCCTCAACGCGCTTCTCCATCGGCTCCTTCGAGGTCAACACGCTGTCTGCCAGGTTGCCCTTCCGGCGATGGATGAGCTGGCGCACCGGGTCGCCGTGATTGAGAAACAGATGCTCGGTCAGGCTGCCCTGGAAGTCGCCTTGGCCGTTCGTTG
>JBBSDR010001414.1:0-2587 GCA_038240465.1 Gemmatales bacterium | reverse complement strand
GATTTCACGTCGGCCTGCACGTTACCGATCGAGTCCGCTCAGTGCGATTCTATCGCACCTTGCTTGGCGTCGAGCCGGCCCGCGATCTCGAGGATTACGTTCGCTTTGACCTCAACGAGCCACCGCTCGCCCTGGTGCTGATCCCCAGCCCGCAGGCAGCCGGCGGCGCGCTCAATCATCTCGGCCTGCGCCTGGCGGGTTCGTCGGCCCTTGTGGAAGTGCAGCGCCGTCTCGAAGAAGTCGGCATTGTCACGCAGCGGCAAGAGGGCGTCGAGTGCTGTTACGCCCGCCAGACGAAGTTCTGGGTGACCGATCCGGATCGCAACCTGTGGGAAATCTACGTTTTCGAGAAGGACCTCGAGCATTCCGGCTTCGATGCTCCTCCCGCTGCCGCCTCGGTGGCTTCGCCTCACCCGGAAAGCATCTGGGAGCATCGACTGACCGAACCTCTGCCCGAACGCATCGACCGGACGGACGCCAGCATGGACGAGGTCCGGCTCGAAGGCACTTTCAACGTGCCGATCGAGCCAGGACGCCTGACGTCGTTCCTCGGTGAAGTGCGGCGGGTGCTGCGTCCCGGCGGCCGTCTGGCCGTGCATGGTCTGGTAGGCGACAGACCCTTCCCTGGCCGGCCGATGCTGCCGGGTCTCGCCTCGCTGGTGCAGCACGTTCCTGTCTGGACCGATCTTCAAGAGACGCTGGCCGCCGCGGACTTCGCCGGCCTGAGCTTCGAGAAGCTGGGCGACATCCACTGTTTCCGTGTCAACGGAGTGGAGTTGCGCGAAGCCCGTTTGCTGGGCTGGCGTCCGGAAACCGGGCTGACGACAACGGGCAGTGTGATTTACAAGGGGCCGTTCGAGCAGGTCGAGGATGATGAGGGGACCGTCTATCGTCGCGGCGAGCGCGTGCTGGTGACGAAGCGAACGTGGCAGCTCTTGAAGAGTGGCCCGGCAGCGGATCAGTTCGCGTTTCTTCCGGGAGACTGAAATCGCCGGAGCAACGATCACGGCGCCTGGTGAACGACATCGACATGGACCGCGCCGGCGGCGCGGGCGGCGTCGAGAACGCGGACGAACCACTGATAAGGCATCTTCTGATCGCCGCGAAACGTCACCACTTTTTGCCGCGACTTCTCGACGCGCGGACGCAACTCACTCTCCAGCCGGGCCGCGTCGATGCGCTGATTGTCGACATAATACTGGCCGCTCTCATCGACGCTGACCATGATCTCCGACTCCTCAGCCGGGTCCTGCGTGCGCGCCTGGGGCAGGGTCAACTGGATGATCGGCGCCTTGAACGTGGCCACCAGCATGAAGACGATCAGCAGCATGAACAGGCAGTCGATCAACGGCGTCATGTCGATGTGCGGCGTCAGCCGGCGGCGGCGATACGAGGGATGAGCGGGCTTCACGGCGTCCCTTTCGTCTCGGCGGGAGTGGCGGGGACGTGCAGCCATTCGTTGAGGTACGACGTCAGCCATTCCATCTGCAAGGCGATCGTACTGACGCGCTTGTCGAGCCAGAAATAGGCGATCAGGCACGGGACAGCGATAATCATGCCGAAGGCCGTGTTGAGCAGTTTCTGCCAGATGCCGACCGCCAGGTCCGACGTCTGCACGCCCGAGCCTTTCACGTCGAGGTGGTAGAACGTCGTCATCAAGCCGAGGACCGTGCCGAACAGGCCCAGAAGCGGCGTGATCTGCGCCAGCAGGCCAAGCCAGTTGAGGCGGCTTTCGAGATGGGCCAAATGGCGCGACGCCTCCCGGGCGACCACGTCCTCACGCAGTTCAGCCGGGCTTTGCAAATGCTCGAAGTAGACCAGCGCCACCCGCGCGAGAGGCCCGCGCGAGAGGCTCAACTGCCGTTTCGCCTCGTCGATCTTGCCGGCACGGACGAGGACTTGCAGTTGGTCGAGCAGTCGTTGAAAGCGGATGCTGTTCCAGAGAATGATCAGGCTGCGTTCGAGAATGATCGACACGCCAAGGATCGAACAGGCCAGCAGAGGCCACATCACCACGCCGCCCTTGAGGAACAGCTCGGTGACGTTGAAGTCCCACATCAGCAACAGTTCCTTGAGTGCGAAAAGCCGGGGAAGACGGTCAGGCGGCAGGATAGTAGAATCATTGTAAGAATGTCAGAGCGTCTGGCCATCGGGGATGACGATGCGAGATTTCCTGCGCCGCAACACCTTTGCCTGCGTCCTGCTGCTGACGATCGCGCTTCATGCCGGGGCGGCCTGGTTGCTCAGCCTTGAGAAGACCGAGCCGCCGACCGCGTTGCCCTCGCGCGTCGGCAAGGCGTCGATGAGCGTGCGGGCCAGTCGCGGCGTCCGTCCCAAAGTTGTCGGTGAGGGCGGTCCCGGCAGCAAGGCATCGAAGATCGAGAGCGCTCTCACCGCGGCGGAACTGGACTTGCCGCCGCTGGCTGACACGAAGCCCATCGCTTTGCCGGCCGCGACAACTTCGCGGCCCATCTCTCCAATCGACAGGCAACTCTCACGTCCGCCGCAGCCGCGCTTGCCCGACCTGAAGGCCGATACGCGCGCGACCGCGCCGGACCTGTCGGAGTTGCCCGCGCTCGGCGACAGG
>JBBSDR010001413.1:0-2590 GCA_038240465.1 Gemmatales bacterium | reverse complement strand
AGGCACCCATTCTGTGTCAATTGCGGATTCCACAGTCGGGAGGTCATCAACCAAGACTGTGCCATGCCACATCCCATACCAGTTGTGCGACCAAGCCGACTTGACCAGATTCGCACTCATCATCTTCCCTGTATTATTGTGGAGTAAAGTCAATCCACCCTGACAAAGAAAAGGAGTCAAACCCCGATCCAAATCAAATCCAATATGGATCGGGGTTTGACTCCTTTTCTTTGCTCATCAGCTGCCAGGGCCGCTCTTCCTTCGGAGTCGCTCGCAGAATGGCCACAAGCAACTCGTTTCGGATGCGGTGGCAACGCCATTCGCGCACCAGCCGAATTGGCCAAATGCTGGCGAGGAAAAACAGGACACCCAGGATGCTCACCGGCCAGAAGGACCAGATGGGTCCGACGATCACCAATCCGACGCCGGCCAGCCACATGCCAAGGGCGGTGAGTCCCAGTTCGATCTCCAAACGGCGCATCTTACGAACGAACGTGTCCAACTTGTCAAGGAAGATTGGAAACGTACGCACCAAGTCGGAAGAGGTCGCCGCCATCAGGTTTGGGACCGACTCCCTCCCCCGGGCAAGAGCAACAGACCCGTTCTCCAACCCCTCAATGATCCGAAGCAGCCCGGATCGGAACGTGTGTTTGGATTGCCAGGGCCACCGCATAACTGTCACCTCTTGATGATCGCGGCGCAAGCCTTGCGCAGTTCGTTCGCCGCCTCGGAGACGGTCGTCGCCAGGCCGAGAGGGATTTCGAGGGATCGGAGCAGCATGCTCTCTTTCCGAATTGCCCGCGCCGCACTCAGGGCCGGCCAGAAGAGCGCGGCCGGGATGCCGCCCACTGCGGCCAGAGACGCGGATTCCTTGACACAACCCCAGATGATGACAACAACGCCGACCACGACGAACACCACGATCAGCCCGTAACACAACCATTCCGAGGGGCGATTCTCCCTGATGATCTGATCGATAACTTCGTTGGCGGGTCGCGGCGTGGGTGGATTCACCATGCATCCCCCTCAGCACTCCGTTCGCCTCTCGCCCGAGAAGTAAACATTTTTCATCTTGTCAGTCGTCTCTAGGAATGCAAGGGGTGTATGTGTACACTTTAGGATCCCAAAGGGCCGCAAAGGGGTCAAACCCCGTACCTGTTTGCACCTGTTTCAGGACGAGGTTGGACTGTTCTCTCTGACTCGCCGGTGTTCATTCGCCCTTTTCCCCTCACCGAAAACGGCCCTCCCGATCAACTCAGCCCGGTTCGGCGATCGGTAAACCCGTCTCACACGGTTTCGCGACCCCTGGAGGGGCCGATGGCCCTCGCGCTGCCGTCTCGTGAGGCGCACTGCGACCGATCCCGCTCCCTGGTGGGGGGTGTGGGAGCAGTGGAATGAAACGCATTCCGACTCCACGTTAATGGATGCACGCTGCGCCTCACAGCGCCAATTCCTCCAGGCCTCAATATTCCGTTATCCGCCTCTTCCTACTCCAACCTGATGATGCCGGCAAACTTCCGTACAGCAGAGCCAGCGCCGGAGGCAAGTTGCCCTGACGTGTCCCACCCTCTTGCGAATCGCCGCGTTCTCGCTACTCTGGGAACATTCCCCACACCGAGGAGCAACCATGAGCAAATCCAGGGATTCACTGAGCCGGCGGCGTCTGCTCCAGGGCATCGCCGTCTCCGCATTGACCGCGCCGTCGCTGCTCACAGCGGCGGACGACAAGGCCGCTCTCAAGGGACTCATCAAGCAATCGATCGCGTTCTGGTGCTTCAATTCCGCCGGCGAGAAGTGGAGCCTCGACAAGATCTGCGAGGTTGCCAAGAAGCTCGGCTGTCCTTCCGTCGAACTCGTTCCCGTCGAGGAGTGGGCGACTCTCAAGAAGCATGGACTGACCTGCGCCATCGCTCCCAACGGCATGCCTGGCGCCCCCTTCGTCAAGGGCTTCAACAATCCGCGCTATCACGAACAGGTCATCGCCACGACGAAAAAGACCATCGACGCCTGCGCCGAGGCCGGCTTTCCAGCCGTCATCGCCTTCACCGGCTACAAATGGCGCGACGCGGACGACTCCAAGAGTGGCGCGATCAGCCGTGAGGAAGGGGCCGAGAACTGCATCAAGGGCTTCAAGCAGATCGTCGGCCATGCGGAGAAGAAGGGCGTCACGATTTGCCTCGAACACCTCAACACGCGCGACGATTCGCATCCGATGAAGGGCCATCCGGGCTACCAGGGCGACGACCTCGACTGGGTGGCCGGCATCATTCGCAAGGTCGGCTCGCCGCGTCTGAAACTGCTCTTCGATGTCTATCATGTCCAGATCATGCACGGCGACGTCATTCGCCGGCTGGAGCAGACGAAGGACATCGTCGGCCATGTCCACACGGCCGGCAATCCCGGACGCGGCGAACTCGACGACAAACAGGAGATCCAGTACGCTCCCATCATGCGCAAGCTACTGGAAATGAAGTACACAGGATACGTCGGCCAGGAGTTCATTCCGACGCGCGATCCATTCGAGGGGTTGCGCGAGGCAGTGAAATTGTGTGACGTGTGACCTTCTTGCCGCTTGCGGCTTGGCGGTCTT
>JBBSDR010001412.1:0-2591 GCA_038240465.1 Gemmatales bacterium | reverse complement strand
GCGGCCGGGTAGGACGGCCAGCACCCGGCCACTTACGCGGCTCGGCTCGCCAAGAACGCCATTACGGAATCTCAACTACCTCCCCGCCGTCGGGCGTGAACAGTGCCAGCAGCGTCTTCGGGTCGATCGATACGGGCAGAAAGCGAACCGAGCCATCCATGAACAACGCCAGAAACTTCTTGCCGTCATGGTGGCGCAGACCATGAGCCGGGTCCTTGAGATTGATGCGCAAGTCATCGGGTTTGGTCCAGATGACGGCTCCTTCCTCGTCGGTTTCCAGCGCTAGGATCGTGTTGGACGTCCCATCCGTCACCTGGGAGATTTTCAGTCCCTTTTTCCCGGAGAAGGGCGTTCCCGGTCCCGACGGCACCACGAACGTCGTCCGTCCCTCCTCGACCAGTTTGGCGCTGGCGGAGGAGTAGATTTTCGGCAGCCGTTTGATGAGCTTCTTGTTGTGTTCGCTGTCCCACGGCTCATCCAGTTTGAACTCCTTGTACAGCTTCTCCTCGCGCAGGAACGGCAGCAGGTGGACGCGCCAACTGAGCAGAGGCTTGCCCTGCTGGTCGAAGCTGGCGTAGGCCGGGAAGGTCTGGTTGTTGTCAAGGTAGGAGTGGAAAGCGATGCCAATCTGCTTGAGGGTGTTCGCCAGGACGGCTTGCCGGGCCGCCTCGCGGGCGCGCTGCACGGCCGGGGCCATGAGCATGACCAGCTGCTCTTCCTTGATCGTCAGTTCCAGCCGGTCTCCCGACACCTTCGGCAGCAGGACAGCGGCCACCTTGTCGAAATCAGGCATGAACTCGCGAACCTCCTTGTCGCTGCCCACGACCTTGAAAATGCTGGCCGTCAGTTCGCGCAGCGACTTCGCCGCTGCCTCGTCGCCAGCCTGCACGGTCAGCAATACCGTCGCGGCGGGAGTGACGTTGGCGCTGAGGGAGAGCCAGCGCAGACCGCGCGTCAGGACGGCCGAGGAGGCGCCGCCCAGCTCGCGCGGCAACGTCGGCACCAGTTCTCCGATGGCCCGGCGCAGGGTCTCGTTCGGGACCACAGCGACATGAGCGGCGGCGGAACCGGCCCCGGCGAAGGCACGGGCGAGGTCGGGATGGGCAATCGGCTTGAGCTTGCGGACCCGATTGATAGTTCGCTCCTTGCCGGCCACGAGGACGCCGTCCTTCTCCCAGGTGGAGAACCCGGACAGCTCCGCCAGCAACTTCACCGCGCCGGCGGCCTTCGCGTCCTCGTCGAGGGGCAGCACAAACAGCGGCGCCTGGTCGGGCAGATCGGCGAGACTGACGACGGCGAAACCGCGCTTGATGCCGGTCCCCCTGGCACTATCGAGCAGCCCCTTGACGCCGCGGCGCATGTCCTCCAGTTCCTTTTTCGGCGCGCCGAGTTTCTCCAGTTGTTTCAGCGCCGGTTCGGGATCGATGCGCGTCAGATCGACGTAGACCACCGCCAGCGCCTGATCGTCGAGATAGGGCGCCACCTCGCGCGCCAGCGATTCGGCGTCGGGTCCCTTCGCGGCAGCAGCGAGCGGAACCAGGAAAATCGTCCATGCAATGAATCGAGACATGAGCGGGCCCCTCACTTTTTCAGGGTGATCTGGTAACTGATGGCGTTGTGAATTCCGGGCCGTTCGCCTGCCGGGGACGGGCCGGAGAGATAGGCCCGGTCTCCCACGACGGCATAGGTGAAAGCCTGGCCGGTCAGCGGATCGAGCGGGATCGGTACTTCGGTGACGTCGGCGAGGGTCGCCGGCCACGCCCCCTTGGACGCCGCGTGCAGCCGCAGCGCCTCGACGCAACGCAGCGCGGCGATACGGCGATCGATGCGGACGCCGGCGAACATCACCTTGTCGGTCCCGGGCAACAGCAGTCGGGCAAGGACGATGCCAATCCCGTAGTCAGCCACGTCGCCGCGAAATTGCTTCTTCGCCTTGGCCAGCCCTTCCCGCGCTTGCCAGTAGGGCAGCCCATACCACTTGTAGATGTCGTCGTAAAGCAGATCGTAGTTGAACACCTCCTGGAGCAAGACGGCCTGGGTCACCGGCAGCGCCTCGATGGCGTGTTCCTTCCAGCCCTGTTCGCGAAGCAATTTCTTCGCCTCGGGATAGACCTTGGCCGCGTAGATCGCCAGCCCCAGCCGCGACGGCAGACTCGCCAGTTCATCCGACTGGTCGGCCCGGGTCCCATTAACAATGGCCAGGGCAGTCAGCATCGTCTGAAGCGGGACCGCAGGCGATTTGCGCTCGCTCATCGCCTCGCGGGCTCCGGGAAACAACGATTCAATAATGATTCGCTCGCCCTGCAAGGGCTTGCGCAGGTCGATGTAGGGAGTTGGCAAAGTCGTCAGCGACCAGTAGAGATTGGGGGCGCCCGGCGTTTCGATCCAGCGTTCGAGTTCGCCCATCATGATCGCCTGAATGGCGATGCCGACGAGCGCCTGAATCAGCGTCGGCGCATCGGCAACGTGGCGCGCAAGGGCGAAGCCGGTTTGCAGGGTATGCAGCACCTTGTCGTGTTCGCCCGCCTCCATCTCGAAGCGCGCCCGCAGGGCCAGCAGCGAGGCGAACTCGCGCATCGACTGCACGTCCG
>JBBSDR010001411.1:0-2593 GCA_038240465.1 Gemmatales bacterium | reverse complement strand
GGGCGGGGGTGACCCCGGGGGTGTGCGGGTAAAATCTTATTGGTGGTCTGCCGGTGGGCGGCTTGGGGGGGGGACCGATACCCCCAACCCGGCGGAAGGGGGCGAGCGATGGAAAAGTGCAACTACGCCTGTGGCTCGGCGGCGCATCAGCTATCGCGGCGGAGTTTCCTCGGCGGCCTCGCCGTGGGGTCTCTCGGCTTCGCGGGCCTGGTCCTGCCCAGTTCCGCTAAGGAACTCGGCAAGAAACAGATGCGCGTCCTCGTCATCGAACTGGCCGGCGGCGTCAGCCAACTCGAGTCGTGGGACCCCAAGCCCGGCACTCCGACCGGCGGTCCCTTCCAGGCCATCGCGACCAGCGTACCCGGCGTCCACATCTGCGAACTGTTGCCGCATACGGCGAAACAGATGCACCGCATCGCTCTCGTGCGCGGTCTCAACACGGCTGAGTCGGACCACGGCAAGGGCCATTACATCATGCACACCGGCCGGCGTCCGGAGCCGGCGATGGAGTATCCGCACCTCGGCTCCGTTGTCGCCAAGGTGCTGGGGGCCGATCAGGGGCTGCCCGGCTATCTGCACATCCGGGCCGGCAAGGGCGGCGGCGTCAGCAAGCAGGATGCCGCCTTCCTCGGGCCGCGCTTCGGCTCCGTCATCCTCGGGGACGGCCAGCCGCCCAACAACATCCTTCGTCCCGCCGATCTCAGCGTCGAGGCGGACAAACAGCGAAACGACCTGCGGGCAAAGATCGATCAACGCTTCCTCAAGGGCCGCAAGACCGCCGAGACGGAAGCCTACACGCACTCCTTCGACCAGGCCGAGCAGTTGATGGCGAAGAAGGACGTTTTCGACGTCAGCAAGGAGCCGGCCGCCCTGCGCGAGAAGTACGGCAGCCATGAGTTCGGCCGGCACTGTCTGCTGGCGCGGCGGCTGATCGAGAATGGGGCCACCTTCGTCAAGGTGACGCACTCCAACTACGACACGCATCACGAGAATTTCGACTTCCACATCGAGCAACTCGGCGAGTTCGATCGGCCCTACGCGACGCTCCTCGACGATCTCGCCCAGCGCGGTCTGCTCGAGCATACGCTGGTTATCGTCATGTCGGAGATGGGCCGGACGCCGAGCATCAACCGCAACTATGGCCGGGACCACTGGGGCTCGGCGTGGTCGGTCGCCATCGCCGGCGCGGGCATCAAGGGCGGCACCGTCTCCGGCAAGACCAACGCCAACGGCACGGCCGTGACCGATCGCATGGTCAATGGCGGCCATCTCTTCCACACCTACTTCCGCGCTCTCGGACTCGATTCGCGCAAGAACCATTACATCAACCAGCGGCCGATCCCCATGGCCGATCCGAAGGCGGAGCCGATCAAGGAGGTCCTCGCGTGACGCCAACGCTCGATCCGGCCAAGACGAAGATGACCAAGGAGTTCAAGCACAACAGCCCTCTTGTCGGCTGTCGCTTTGATCCAACGGGCAAGTTCGTCTTCGCCGCGGCCCAGGACAACAGTATCCAGCGTTTCTCGATCGCGGACGGCAAGAAGACCGCCTTCGAGGGCCACAAGAGTTGGGTGCGCGGGCTGGCGTTCACGAACGACGGCAAGACGCTCTTCAGCGCCGACTGGACGGGCAAAATCCTCGTCTGGGCGGCGGATCAGGAGAAGGCCGAGCCGCGCCAGACGATCCAGGCCCACACCGGCTGGGCGCGAGCGCTGGCGGTCAGTCTGGACGGCAAGACGCTTGCCTCAGTTGGCAACGACGGCAAGGTCTGCCTGTGGTCCACGGCCGACGGCAAGGCGCTCAAGTCATGGCTGGCTCACGATTGCCATGTCTACAATGTCGCGTTTCATCCGGACGGCAAGTCGCTGGCCTCGGCCGATTTGAAGGGCGTCGTCAAGCACTGGGACCTGGCGTCACTGGCGCTGACGCGGGAACTCGATGCCAAGGTGCTGCACAAGTACGATCCGACCTTCATGGCGGATCACGGCGGCGTCCGCGGCATGGCCTTCAACGCGGACGGCACTCTGCTGGCCTGTGCCGGCATCACGAACGTCAGCAACGCTTTCGCCGGCATCGGCAATCCGCTGGTTGTGCTGCTGGACTGGAAAACCGGCCAGCGCAAGCAGTTGCTCAAGCCGAAAGCGGCGTTTCAGGGGACGGGATGGGGAGTCGTCTTCCATCCTTCCGGCATGATTCTCGGCGTCGGCGGCGGCAACGGCGGCCAGTTATGGTTCTGGAAGGCGGACGCGGCCGAGAGCGTTCACATGGTCAGCCTGCCGAACAACGCCCGCGATCTCGCTCTGCACAAGGACGGCAAGTTGCTTGCCATTCCCTGCTTCGATGGGGTGGTGCGCCTCTACTCGCTGGACGGTGTATGAAGTTGTCGGGTGGTGTCTTGCGCCTGGCCACCGCCACCCGGCTCGGTCACGATGCTTTGGGGTCGCCCGGAATCGCGTAGCCGAGTCGTTGATAGATTGCCTCCGGCGACAGCCAAATGATCTGGCCGTTTTCGGAAATCGGCACCGAGTGGCCGGCCCGCGCATGGGCGAGCAACTCCTCCCGGACTCCCTGCCGGATCGCTTCGGTCATGAGT
>JBBSDR010001410.1:0-2595 GCA_038240465.1 Gemmatales bacterium | reverse complement strand
TGACTCCTGACTCCTGACTCCTGAACCCAGTAGTATCTTGGCACAACGCCAGCGGTGGGGTAAAACAAGGCTTCATGAGGCATTCACAATCGTAGATCCAGAAACGCCTGGCGCGATGCAAGGAGACGTCGATGACTGGCAGCCCCTCGCAAGAGACCGGGTCCGAAGCGAAAGTCACCGGACGAACAGCCCTCATTGTGGACGATTCGCCGATGGATCGTCTGCTGGCCAGCTCGTTGTTGCTGAGCATCGGCGGCTGGACGGTATTGACGGCGAACAACGGCGTCGAGGCCCTGGAACTGCTCAAGACCGAGACGCCGGAAATTGTGCTGACTGACCTGCAAATGCCAGAGATGGACGGCCTGCAGCTGGTCCAGGCGGTGCGCGCGACCTATCCGCTGTTGCCAGTGATCCTGATGACCGGCCAGGGCAGTGAGGACATCGCCATCAAGGCCCTCAAGGGCGGAGCGGCGAGCTACGTCCCCAAGAAGAGCCTGGCTCGCGACCTGTCCGAGACGCTCGATAACGTCCTCAGTGCCAGCCGCACCAACCGCGACCAGCGCCGCCTGATCCAGTACCAGACGCATTTCGAGGCGGATTTCGTTCTCGAAAACGATCCGACGTTGATCCCGCCTCTGGTGGGCCACCTGGAGGACAACCTGACCCGGCTGAACCTGGTTGCGGCGGGCGGCCTCGTGCTTCTGGGGGTGGCCTTTCACGAGGCGCTGTCGAACGCGATCTTCCACGGCAATCTCGAGGTCAGCTCGACACTGCGCGAAAAGGAAGAATCGATTTACTATCGGCTGGCCACCGAACGGCGGCAGATGAAACCGTGGAGCGATCGGCGCGTGTATGTCTCCGTGCGGATGTCGCGGGTCGAAGCGGTATTCACGATTCGCGATGAAGGACCGGGGTTCGATCCGACGACGCTGCCGGACCCGACGGACCCCGCCAATCTGGAGCGCGTCAGCGGCCGCGGCCTGCTCTTGATCCAGACCTTCATGGATAAAGTCGAACACAACGAGACGGGCAATCAGATCACGATGATCAAGCGGCGCTATTCTTGACCGGCCTGGAGCGCAAGCGACGAGGTCTTGGGAAGACCTGTCGCTTGCGCTCCGGGCTGGTCCTCTCACTTCTTGGCGGAGGCAGCCGCGCGCTGTTCGGCGGCGAGGCCAGCAAGTTGCTCGGCGACGGCGACGAGACGGGCGCCGTTCTTCTCGACGTACTCCGGCGGACCACCCTTGTCGGCAACGGCGGGAGCCAGGTCTGTCGTATCGACCATGTCAATCGCGTCCCAGGGACACCAGCGTTCGCACAGCGAGCAGCCGATGCAACGCTCCAGGTCGATATCAACGAACCACTGCACGCTCGGCTGGTCCTCGCCGGGCACCTTGTAGATGCAATCGACCGGGCAGACCTCGATGCAGGCTTCGCAGCCGGTGCAGCTATCGGCGCGGACGACGGCCATTTCCTTGGGCAGTTTCTTCCGGGGTTTGCCGGCACCTTTGGCCATGATGTTGGTCCTCTCTGGGGGTTACCAGTCCTGTTTCGGCAGCCGTTTCAGGGCGTCGCGGAAATCGGTCGGCGTCTGAAAGCGAGCTTCACGATCGCGCTCGATGCACTTAATCAGGAAGGCGCGTGTCGGTCGGTCGAGGTCGGGAATCAACTCCTTGGGATCGCGGCCGGGACTGTTCATGTGGCTCAGCAGCGTCTGCAGCGACTGCGCCTTTTCCCAGGGCAGCGTGTGCGTGAACATCTCGTAAGCCGTCACGCCCAGGGCGAACATATCGACGCGACTGTCGGTCGCCGAGCGGCGAATGATTTCCGGAGCGAGATAGTTCGGCGTGCCGGTGCGGTTGCCCGGCCGCAGAAACTCGCCTCGGTTCGGGACAGCCAGACCGAAGTCGATCAGTTTCACGATGCCGTCTTTCGTCACCATGATGTTGCGCGGACAGATATCGCGATGCAGGTAGCCCTGGCCGTGCAGGTATTCCAGCGAGTCGGCCACCTGGAGCAGATAATCGACGCGGTTGCCATTGAGCTGCGGGCTGCGCGTCTCGATCAGAAAATTGAGGCCCATGCCATCGACCAGATCCATGACAAGATACGGTTCGCCCTCGGTGGTCGTGCCGAACTCGAAGGTCTGGACGATATTCTTGTGGCGCAGTCCGAGGCAGATGACTCCTTCGCTGGGCCGTTGCAGACCCTTGAAGCGGGCCTCGAAGTGAGCGGTCTTGGTCCTGTCGAGCAGCTTGAGGCAGACGAGCCGGCCCAGTTGCTTGTCGCGCGCTCGCCAGACCTTCGACATGCTGCCCTGTCCGGTGCGGTTCAGCAGTTCAAAGCGCTTGCCGACGTCAACGCGCGGACCGGCCTTCTTGGCACCCTTCTTGCCGCCGCCGAACAGGTTCTTCAACCACTGGCCGAATCCCACGGATGCCTCTCCGCTCAATTTTCGCAATAATCGATGATCCGCGCCACCTCGGTCCGCAAGTTCATGCGATGAATGATGCGATCGACGAAGCCATGCTGCAAGAGGAACTCGCTGGTCTGGAAGCCCTCGGGCAGTTCCAGGCGCACGGTGTTCCAGATGGT
>JBBSDR010001409.1:0-2602 GCA_038240465.1 Gemmatales bacterium | reverse complement strand
TGTTGGCGGCGAGCGAATCGCGGAGATACTCGCGCCACGGTCCGGCGAGGGCGGACTTCGATGGCCGGCGTTCCATCAGCATCACGTCGAACACCTGGGCGAAGTGCCGCGCGAACTCGGGTCCGGCCAGCAAGGCGTCGATCAGTTTCTGGCGATTGTCGGCAGATTTGTCAGCAAGGAAGACGCGAGCCTGTTCGACGGATGGAATGCAGCCACTGAGGTCGAGATAGACGCGGCGGAGGAACTCCTCGTCGGCGGCGAGCGGCGCGGCGAGTTTGTCGAAGTTCGGCGAACCGGCGGCGATGAGGGCATCGACGCGCTGGTGCAGCGGCTGCTGAGCGGAGCCGGTCGCACAGGACAGGAGCAACACCGTGAGAGCGACACGAAGTCGGGAGAGAGTCGGCATGGTGCGGCGTCCCCGGAAGGCAGGCTGGGCGACGGACGGCGGGATTACTCTCTCACGATAACCGCTTGGGAAGGTGAGTCAAGCAGATTCCGAACTCACTCTCCTGATTGCCGATGGGTTCAGGACCGACGGCGGAATAACACGTTGCCTCTTGCGGATAGCGTCACCGTGCCGGTGATCGACACCGCATCAGTGTACCGGCGAGCAGCACGGCGTCAGCGTGCCGGTGGGGAAGAACCAGTGAAGAGGAATCGGCACACCGAGGAACGAGGCCGATAGCGTGTCCGGACCACTCGGGCCTGGGTCCCACCCATCCGCCGTGGGGTTCGGGTGCGTATGGAAAGGGGCCACGACCGTATAACCGGGCATCATGTCCGGCGTACTCAAATCCAGAACTGCTTGAGCGCCTGTAACTGCGCGTCGAACGACGATGCTTCCGTTCGTGATATCCGCATAGATCCAGCCCCCTCTTGATGGCGTTGAGTTGGGTCAGCAGGAAGTGAGTCTGACCACGCCTGTTCCAGAGATGGCTGCACGATTGGCTCATTCAGGAGTTCCGCGGCTGCCGGTGCTTGCATTGGTCGCTTTCCTTGCTGGACAGGACGTGCCGCAGTTGAATCAAGTTTGTTCAGCCTGACGGAAGACGTGGTGAGCTTCAAAGTGGGTTCGACCGATGGTCGCCTTGAGCGATTCCGTTGCTGCACTGGGCTTTACCGAGAAAACGGTACGGTCATGTGTCGTACCACAAGCGAGACCGTCCCGGTTTTCGCCTCGGGGAAAAGCAGTAGCAAGCAGAGAAGGTGGGGCAATGAAAATTGTCCAGACATAAGTTGTTGGAACGACTCAGTTTACGGGAAACGATTCCTGGCACCTTTTCGCTCTCACCTTTTCGCGCCCTTTTCGCGCCCCTTTTCGCGCCAAAAGGAGGCCGGCTGGCCGGCCGTGGGGAGGGTGCGCGCCGGCTGGGAGGAGCGGCAACGGCGGGGTTTGCGAGGTGAAGCGAGGCGACGCCGGGGATGGTTCGGCAGCGGGTTTGTCAAGGTGCCAAAACCATCGCCATAAGTAATTGGCACAATGAAACTTACTATGGAAGTGCCATTCGTTCCTGGCACCTTTTCGCGCCCCTTTTCGCGCCGCCTGAGACCGCGAGGCATGAGAAGCTTGCCAGAGGTCCGGGAATGCGATACGATGCCTCGTAGTGTCTTCGTTCCCATTCGGGGTCGCGAATCCGTCGAATTCCGAACAGGGTCGCCAGGCAGGTGGGCGAAGGCAACCCTTTACTCGGCTTTTCTGTCGTTGTGGCTGCCGCAGATACAGCTTCACCGGAGTCCCTCTCCCATGACCGCATCCAGGTTTTCTGGCGGGATGGTTCGATCAGTCCTGATGGTGAGCGCATTCGTTGGTGTTGCTTCACCTCTCTGGAGCGCCGCACCACCCTTCCCAGAAAGGTCGGATGAGAAGCCCGTGCCGCGCCTGGTCAAGAAGATCCTTTGTCGTGGAAGCGTCGGCTTCTGGGCTGTCAGTCCCGACGGCAAACTCCTGGCATATCAGGACCAGGTCAGTGAAGATGGCAAGACCGTGGGCGACGTTATCCTTGTGGACCTGGCCACGGGCAAGGAACTCAAGCGGCGCAAGAGCGGCTATGCCGGGATGGGCGTCTTCTCCCCCGATGGAAAATTCCTCGCCCTTTCCGTCAAGCCCATGCAGGGAGAGACCACGTTGTGGAGTGTGGAGGACTGGAAGCCGAAGATGAGGCTGAAAGCGCCTGAGCAGTGCGAGGCAGCCTGGGCGTTCGGATTCTCACCGGACGGGAAATATCTTGTAGGAAACACGCTGGTGCCAGGGGGCCAATCACGGGACGGGCGTATTGTTCTCTGGGATGTAGTTACGGGACGTGCTCGCCTGCTGGCGGACATTTCAGCCTGGGTGGACGCCGTTGCTTTCCCCGAACACGGCGAGTCCCTCCTTTTCATCCAGGCCAAGGGGGGAAGGGTTACTGCCTGGGATTTGCAAAAGGGAAAAGCTCTGGATAGCTACGAGTTCGGGGAAGAGCATCGCCTGAGACCGAGCGCCTCGCGCGGCCGGGGCGACCCTATTCCCGGTACGCCAGCAGACAGTTACCGTTTTGCGGTCACTCCCAAGGGCGGAGTCGTTGCCTTACCGAAATACAACTCAGCACCGATCATGGTGGTGACC
>JBBSDR010001408.1:0-2609 GCA_038240465.1 Gemmatales bacterium | reverse complement strand
CGGGAGGAGTCACCACGAGGAGGGCAGAGGGAGATGCGTTCCTCCTCGATTCATCAAGAATTTAGAATATTTCGCGCGACGTGTCAAAAAAACAGGGCGAGGAGCGACGTTGAAGTCGCTCCTCGCCCTGTTGGTTTTCCGAAAATGAGCCAGGTTCAGCTGCGGTTGTTTGCCAGAATGAGCATGAGCCGGAGAATGTAGAAAAACAGCGTGGCAACCGAGGCGAACAGGGCCAGAGCGGCGGCGACGTGCTGGTGGGTGCCGTAGTGCAGCATCACGTTCGAGGTGTCGTAGAGAATGTAGCCGGCCATGAGAAGGATCATGGCGCAGGTGAAGAACATGCCCAGGGTCGGCCCGTTGAAGATCACGGCGACCAGGATGAACCCCAGCGCGACGAAACTGCAGATGGTCAGCAGCGAGCCGAGGAACGAGAAGTCCTTCTTCGTGATGAACACGATGGCTGTCAAACCGCCGAAGACAGCGAGGGTGAGAATCCCGGCCGTCGGCACGATGGTCGGATCCTTGCTGAACTTCGTCGCCACGATCAAGATCGGCAGCATGATGAGAGATTCGAGAACGACATAGACAGACAGACCGAGATACTGGACCCCGCTCGACGTTTGCGAGGATGCCCAGTGCTGCGCCAGCATACTGACGACGATGAACGCACCGAACACGAGCAGGAAGGAGACCGGCGAACCCCCGAGGGTCCGGCCGACGATCTCATGAATGTTCGGGATGCTGAGCAGAGCTGCTTCGATGGCGATGAACGCGAGGATGGCGCCCGCCAGATGGGCATAGGTGCGGCGGATGAACGCGGCCCGTTCGGAAACGACCGGTTCACTGCGTTCGTAGCCATATTCCAGAGGATATTCTTGGCCGCGACTCATCTGGGCAGACTCCTGAATAAGAGAAAAAGGGAACCCCTGAAAAGGGATTGTTGATACTGAACAGATCGTCCCGTGTTTCAGCTAATGTATTCTACGCCGTGCTGTCTCCAGGAGCAAGACAACCCTGAGACGGAGACCGGCAAGCTCGCGCCGGCAACTCCGTGCTCCTTGGCGATCTCTGGCCGAAGCCTGTCCGCGGCAGGCTCACCTCTGGCCTTCTTTCTTGAGTCCGATGACGTCCCAGACATCACGGCGGCCGATGCCGGTCAGGTCCAGGGCGCGGGGATTGCCCGGGGCGAACTCGAAGCGGTCGCGCACCATCTCGTAAGTCTCCAGGCTGATGCAGGGTCTGTTGATGTCCGCCTGCCGCAAGAGACGTGAGGCCAGGTTGACCGGCATGCCGATGGCCGTGAAGTCCATCTTGTAGTAGGTGCCGATGTTGCCCAGAAACAGGCTGCCCGAGGCGATACCGATGCGCACCGGCAACTGGCGCAGCCCCAGGACGGCGCGCGGCCGATTGAAGGCGTTGACGACCGTCATCATGTCCAGGGCCGACTGAATGGCGCGCTCGGCGTGAGCATGGCCGCGGATCAGGGCCATGAAACCGCCGCCCAGGTAGGACGTCACGAAGCCGCGATGCCGTTCCAGCACCTCGACCAGGTCGGCCATGATCTGGTTCAGCGTCCGCATCACGTCGCCCGGATCGAGTCCCTGACAGTAGGGGACAAACCCCTGCAAGTTCAGGAACAGCACGCTGGCCACCTCGCTCGCGCCCTCGTCGAGCGAGGTCGTCTCCATCGGCGCCGATCGGCCGCGCACGCGCTGGAAGGCGTGCTGCGAGTAAGCATCCTCGTTGAACGCCCGCAGTTCCTCTTCGGCCGTTCGCACCAGTTCGGTGTGCCGGCAACTCTCGGCTCGTTTCAGGGCGTCGAGAAACGCGCTGGTGATGAGGGGAGCCAGAGCGCCGGAGGCGGCCAGGTTGAGGGCTATTTCCAGTTGAACGCGAGCCGCCTTCGCCTTCTGCGTGGTCCGGTCGTAGTGGGTCTGGGCCAGACGCAGCAGACGATCCGCGCTGCTGTAGTCTCCTCGTCCGCGAGCGACTCCCGCCTGCACCTCCTTGACGCGCGCGAGCAAGTCGTCGTGATTGCTCCGTTCAAAGACCTGCTCGGCCTGTCGGGCTTCCGCCTCAGCGCGGTCCAGGTCACCCTCAGCGAGGCTGAGCAAGGCTCGATCTCGATTGGCGTAGGCTTTCACGACTTCATCCGAGCCATCCTGGTGAATGCGAATGCTGGCATCGATCCGCTCGGCAGCCCGGGAGAAGCAGCGCCGGGCCGCTCCCTTGCGGCCGGATGCGAGTTCGCGTTTGCCCTGGGCCAGCGCCACCCGGCCGAGATAGCCGAAACTGTTCCCTTGCCCCCGGCTATCCTGACACCGCAAGGACAGGTGCAGCGCCTGCTGGAACGCTTCCTCGGCCTGGTCGAGATTGCCCCAGGTGAGATAGATCCGCCCCAGGGCGCGATAACTGCTCGAGAGGGTCCGGTCCTGCTCGAAGCGCTGTTTCAACTGGATGACCTGCTCTATACATTCGCGGGCCGCGTGAAAATTGTTGTTTCGCGCGTAGACAAAGCCGAGCAACTCGAGCAACTGGCAGGTGAGAAAGTGTTCCCGGCCACACAGGTCGAGCGCTTCGAGCAGCGCCTCCATCGACCGGTCCAACTG
>JBBSDR010001407.1:0-2611 GCA_038240465.1 Gemmatales bacterium | reverse complement strand
GTCGGTCCTTACCCCAGCAGCAGCTGCTTGAGCAGCGCTTTCTGGGCGTGCATGCGGTTGCCTGCTTGCTGGAAGGCGACGCTCCGGTCGCCGTCGATCACGTCTCCCGTCACCTCCTCGCCGCGATGGGCCGGCAGACAGTGCATGAAACGCGTGTTCCCTTTCGCCCGGGCCATCAACTCGCCATTGACCTGAAAACCCTGGAAATGACGCAGCCGCTCCTCGCGCTCGGCTTCCTGGCCCATGCTCGTCCAGACGTCGGTGTAGATGATGTCGGCCTGATCGACCGCATGCACGGGATCACCGTTGATGACCAACTCGCCAGCCCCGCAGTGTTTGTGATAGGCGTCGAGGAACGATTTCTCGAAGCGGTAGCCCTCCGGCGAGGCGAGGATGAACCGCGCCCCCAGCAACCCACAGCCGATGGCCAGGTCGCGGGCCACGTTGTTGCCGTCGCCGATGAAGACCAGCGTCTTGCCCTTCACCTCGCCGCACACTTCCTGCACCGTCAGCAGGTCCGCGATGGCCTGGCAGGGATGGGCCTCGTCGGACAGGGCATTGATTACCGGGCAGCTCGCGTAACGCGCGAACTCCTCGAGGGTGTCGTGGTGGAAGGTGCGGATGGCGACGACATCGACGAACTGGCTCAGCGTGCGCGCGAAGTCGGCCACGGGTTCGCGCACGCCCATCGCGCCATCGGGCGAACTGAGGAAGATGCTGCTGCCGCCCAGGTGCGTCATGGCCGCCTCGAAGCTGACGCGCGTGCGCAGCGACGGCTTCTCGAAAATCAGGCCCAGGACCCGGCCGGACAGGAGCGGGACACGTTCGCCGCGCAGGTGGGCCGCCTTGAGCTGGGTCGCGTCTTGCAGCAGAGATCGCAACTGGTCCGCGTCCAGGTCCAGCAGAGTCAGGAAGTGTTTCATGGGGTGGTCAGGGGTTAGTGGTCAGTGGTCCGAGGGCGAGCGGCGGGGTTCATCCCCTCCGCCAAACGACTAAGGCGAGCGGCAGGTTCAAACATACCCGGTGGGACAGGCGTCTCGCCTGTCCGGACAGGCGAGACGCCTGTCCCACCGGGTAGTTCACCTCTTGCCGGTCGCCTAACGGGTCAGTACCTCGGTGAGAATGTCACAGCCTTCCTCCAGTTCGGCATCCGTCAGGTTCAGCGCCGGCAGCAGGCGCAGGACCGTGCCGTGCGTGCAGTTGATCAGCAGCCGGCGCTTCAGACACTCGGCCACAAACGGAGCGCCATCGACTGTCAACTCGACCCCGATCATCACTCCCTTGGCGCGAACTTCCTTGATGATCGCGCACCGCGCTTTCAGTTCCTCGAACCGGGCGCGGAAGCGATCCTCGAGATGCACCGCGCGCTCGAGCAAGTTCTCGGCGTCGATGGTCTCGATGGTCGCCAGCGCTGCCGCACAGGCCAGCGGATTGCCACCGAAAGTCGCTGCATGCGTGCCAGGCCGCAGATGGGCCGCAACCTCCGACGTCGCGATCAGTCCGCCACAAGCCACGCCGCCGGCCAGCGCCTTGGCCAGCGTCACGATGTCCGGCACGACGTTCCAGTGCTGGTGGGCATACCAGCGTCCGGTCCGCCCCATGCCGGACTGCACCTCATCGAGGATCAACAGCAGGCGATGCTCATCGCAGAGCCGGCGCAGTCCTTCGAGATAGCCGGCCGGCGGCATGTGGAGGCCGCCCTCGCCCTGGATCGGCTCGACCATGATGGCGCAGGTTTCCTTGTCGATCTGCTTGGCCGTCGCGTCGAGATCGCCGAAGGGGACATACGAGAAGCCGGGCAGCAGCGGATGCACGCCCTGGTGATACTTCGGCTGGCCGGTGGCGCTGAGCGCGCCCATCGTTCGGCCGTGAAAGCTGTTCAGCGCAGTGATGATCTTGTAGCGTCCCTGTCCGCCGGCCAGGCGCGCCAGCTTGATCGCCGCCTCATTCGCTTCGGTGCCGGAGTTGCAGAAGAAGCACTTGCCGCCCCAGCCGGTCCGCTCGGCGAGCGCCTCGGCGAGCAGCCCCTGGGCCAGGGTGTACCAGGTGTTCGGGACATGGATCAGCTCGGCGACCTGCTTCTGGACGGCGGCGACGACGCGCGGCGGACAGTGGCCGAGGAGGCCGCAGCCCCAGCCGGGAAAGAAGTCGAGATAGCGATTGCCCTCGGCGTCCCAGACAAAGGAGCCTTCGCCGCGGACCAGGCAGACGGGATAGCGCGTGTAGTTGGCGATGACGTGGCGGCCGAAAAGCTCGAGGGTCTGAGCCGAGGTGAAGTTCATGAGTCAGACTCCCGGTGCTTCTGGGCAGTTGAAGCGTCGGTCCCGACACTCGGGTCCTTTCTCGACGCAACTCGTTCTGGGCAAGGGTCACTCGCAACTTTCATCCTACAACCGACCTCTCGGTTGAGGCAACCTTCTTTCCCGCCAAAGCGAAGTTGTCCGGGAGCAGCGGAAGCGTCAAGCCGCAGTCCTTCACCTGATGCGCGCGCAACCCGAACGATCGCCCAGCGAGCGGGGCCAGTAATGGCCCCGGTAATTCGTCAAACCGGGGCCAAAACTGGCCCCGCTCGCCCGATCCCACAGCAGACTACGAATACCCTTTTGGGAGC
>JBBSDR010001406.1:0-2613 GCA_038240465.1 Gemmatales bacterium | reverse complement strand
GGAGGACATCAAGCAGCAGCGGCAGACGCGCGAGGATGCCCTCAACCAGGAGATGAAGGGACTCGAAAAACAGCGCGATCAACTCGGCGAGCAACTGGGCCAACTGCAAGGACAGATCCAGCAGGACTTCGGGGTGCTGGCCGGCAAGGTCCACGAGTATGTGCCGCTCCTGGCGGCCCTGAATGCCGGCCAGCGCAGCGCACAACCGCTGGCGCTCACCAGCCCCCATCCCAATTCGGATGGCCGCGCCGACTCGGGAGTGGCTCCGCTCTGGAGCGATCTGCAAGCGGTGAAGCCGAGCAAGGAACTGGAGGACGTCCGCGACGAGTCGGCCCTGGTCGATCATCTGGTCGCCGAGTTGGCCCTGAATCATCTGTCGTTCACGCGCGACTTCATCGCCAACCTGTATGTGTCGCTCAAGGCCGGCTCGCTGAACCTGGTTACCGGCCCGCCCGGACACGGCAAATCGAGTGTGGTCGCGGCCCTGGCGCGCGGACTGGGACACGGCAACGCGCTTCTGGAAGTGGCGGTGCGGCGCTCCTGGTCGGACGATCGCTATCTGCTCGGCTTCTACGACAGCTTTCACGGCCGCTACGATCCTGGCCCGACTGGCCTGGCGACGAGGTTGCTTCAGGCCCAGGTTGACTGGGAGCAATCCGGCGACGGCCTGTACTTCGTTCTGCTCGACGAGTTCAACCTGGCCGCGCCGGAGTATTACTTCTCGCAGTTGTTGCAGGTGTTGCCGCGCGTGCCGCTGACCGCGTCCGCGGTGTCGTCGCATCAGAACAACGGTCCCGGTCCCTCTCGCACCGACTCCGAGCCGCGCGTCCTGAGGCTGTACGACCCGGCGGGACACGTCGGCGGCACGACAGCGGGACCGCACCAGATCCTGCTGTATCCCAATGTCGTCTTCTGGGGCACGATCAATTACGACGAGACGACGGAACGCCTCAGCCCGCGTTTGCTCGATCGCACCGGCATGATCTTCCTGACGGCACGGGACGTGTCGCGGTCGCTGACGCTGGCCGAGGCACGGGCGCAGGCCTCGCGCAAAGGGGTCAAGGCTCGCCAGTTGATGCAGACCCTGACGCGGTCGCCGGACGAGTGTCCCGATGAGTTGTGGGACCGCATTGATCCGCTGCTGGAGATCCTGCGCCGTCAGACCGATGCCCTGGGTTCCGGTATGGACCTGTCGCCGCGCGTCATTGACGGCATCAAGCGTTATTTGGCCAACTCGCCGGGCGTCCTGGCTCCCTTGAAGGCGGTCGATTTCGTCTTTCAGCAGCGCGTGCTGCCGGTGCTGCGCGGCCGCGGCGCCAAGTTCAACGCGCGGATGCAGCTATTGCGCGATCGTCTGGCGAAGGACGGCTGCGATCGTTCGGCGCGCCACGTCAGCGACGCCATCGCCCTGGCGGACGTCAACTTCGGCGATATCGATTTCTTTGCTTATTAGTGGATTAGTGAATTTGATCGAAACCGATGCGGAGGAAGAGATACCTTTCCGATCAAATCTACAAATTTCACAAATCCACAAATTCACAAACATGCGCATCCGCCTCCGAGAACGTGATCCGCAGACGCGCCGCTGGCACACGGTCATCGACCAGCGTGTCAGCGTCACCAGTTGCACGCGCATCGTGCCGCAGGAACTGGGCGAGAGCAGCGATCTGCAGTTCATCCTGGCGCCGGAACGCGGCGATCCTCGGGGCATCGACTTCGACGCCCACGTTCGCATCGGCAACTTCTCCGTCGCCTCGACGGTGGAGAAAGAAAGGCCTGACTTTGTCCTGCGCATCGGCGATGACGACGATGGCGGCGAACACTATTACTGCACGGGCCGAATGCTGCGCGACTGGGCCGGACAGACAGAACTGTGCATCGAGATTCGCGGCCACGACGAGAGCGAAGACGAGGACGCCTGGAAGACCGTCCTCAGCGCCGACCTGTACATCGCGGCCGGCAAGCTCGAACAGGAAGCGTTCGAGGCCCTGTGTTCCGAGGTCGCCGACTACTCGGCCGGCATGCTCCTCGACGTCTACGGCAAGACCTTCGTTAACCTCGAACTCGAACGCCGGCCCGGCGAGAGCGCGCCCGTCCTGGTGCTGCAAAAGCTGCGACACGTCATCGATCAGATGGCCTCGTCGCTGCGAGCCATCGCCCGCCGCCCGGCCTATCGCCTCAAGACCCAGCGCGTCCGCGAGCCGGCCCTGGCCGATCTCGCCGTCAGCGATCTGACGCTCGACGAGGTTTGTGTCGATCCGTCACTGGCCGTGCCGCTCGCCGCTGGCGGCATCCATTTCCGCGAACACGTCCGCGAGGTCGCCTCGCCCAGCTTCGACCTGCCCGAGAACCGCATCATTGCCGGTTTCCTGCACTTCCTCGTCCTGCAAGTCCGCGACCTGCGCCGCCGCATGGAACACGAGATTTATGTGCGCGAGGAACGCAGAGAATATCGCCATCGCCGCCGGGCCGACGGCGCCAAGACCTGGTGGGAGAGCGAGGACCTGCCGCGCATTCAGGAACTGCAGCACTTGCTCGGCAGCGTGGATGCGATGGGCCGCGAGTTGGCAGAGTTGTGCAACAGTCCCTTTTTGCCGCCCGCGCCGCCGCTGC
>JBBSDR010001405.1:0-2615 GCA_038240465.1 Gemmatales bacterium | reverse complement strand
GGCGCGGCCGTTCGACTGGCGCCTGGTCATGGAGTCGCCGCCGCTGCAGCAGTTGTTCCGCGAACAGGTGCGGGCCATCCTGCGTGCCGCGGCGCCGGAAGGGTCCGACTGTGTTCGCATCCTTGTGCCGCTTGTGACGCGGACCGAAATCCTCGACTTCGCGGTCAACACATTGAACGAGGCGCGCGTGGACCTGGCCGAGGCGGGATATCCGTTCGCCGAGCGAGCGCCGCTCGGAGTTATGATCGAGGTGGCGGCGGCGGCGTCGATGGTCGAGGACTGGGCAGAACACGTCGATTTCTTCGCGCTGGGTACGAACGATCTGACGGCGTCGGCGCTGGGGGTGGACCGCGACGATCCGGCGGCAGCGAGCCAGTGCGATCCGCTGCATCCGGGACTGTTGCGGATGATTAATGACGTGGTGCAGTCAGCGCATCGAGCGAATCGTCCCGTGGCGGTCTGCGGCGAGATGGCGGCCGATCCGCAGGGCTGTCTCGCTTTGGTCGCCTTGCAGGTCGATTCGCTGAGCGTGCCGGTCGGCAAGCTGCGGGCCGTGCGGCGTTCGCTGTCGGCCCTCAGTCCGGACAAGATGCGCGAGTTGGCCCCGCTCATGCTTCGCCAGCGGACTGCGGCGCAGGTGCGAGCGCTGTTGCGCGAATGGGGGGCTTGATGTTTGGCGAGAGATTAGAGTCCCGTTGTCTGACGAAAGTCGGCCAATGCGGCGGCCGTTGCCGCCGCGTCGAACCATCGCGAGAGTGTCGCCAGATCGTCCGTGGCCCGAATGTTTGCTTGAATGTCCGGCGCGATGACCTGAAATCGAAGTTCAAGCAGTCGCAGTAAATCCGCAACTTTCGCTCGCGTTTCGCCTTTCGCCTCCCCTTCGGCCATCCATTCAAGAACCTGCTGTGATTGCACCATGTTCCACCCTTTGAGAGCGACTTTCCATACGGCATGACAACCCGCCAGTTCTGCGAAGACCAATGCAAGACCGCCGTAGTCGCCGCGACGTGTCAGCAGACCCGCCTCCTTCCATTCCGACGTTCGGGCTGTACTCCCGTGTCCAGTTAGATTGACGACGATGGCACCGAACAAGATGCGCGAGTTTGTTCTACTCATGCTCCGCCAGCGGACAGCTCGCAGGTGCGAGCGCTGTTGCGCGAATGGGGTGGTTAACCGCTTGCGGCTTAGGACCGACGGCGAAATAACTTCCCTCTTTCTTGCCGCCTGCGGCTTAGCGGACCGCCCGCTAACCCGCAAGCTGCAGGAAGTTATTTCGCCGTTGGTCCTTAGCGGGAAAGACCGCTAAGCCGCAAGCGGCAACACGTTATCCCGCCGTCGGTCGTGACCCACGTCACTTCTTCGGCGCCTCTTCCTTGAAATCGCCTGTATAGGGTTTGCCCTCAACTAGCCCGGTCACGCTGCCGGCGAACTCCTGCTCAACGCCGAAATTCTTGTGCTTGCCGGCAAAGCAGGACGTCGTCCCTTCCGGATCGTCCTTCGCTTTCTGAGGGGTCAGGTCAATCTGAAACGCTGGCTTCGTGATCGTCAGCGTCAGCTTGTCCGTTTTGATCGGCTTTGCTGTCTTCGCGTCCGATCCCAGGATGTACACCCTGACATCCTCCGTCTTGTGATCGACCGTGAATTCCAGGTGATACTTATCATTGGGTCCCCATTCGATGATGAGTCCCTTGTGCGGCCCCGGGCCGTGATCGTGTTCGTCCTTCTCTTCCTTCTTGGTGTTGTCCTTCTTTGAATCGTCCTTCTTCGCGCTGCATCCCGTCAGCAGCAGCGCCAGAAGAAGCAGGACCGTTGACGCGATCGTCTTCATGAGTCACTCCCGGTTGAAGTTCTCCCCGGGCTCGTGCCCGGGGCTGATATCTATATGTTCGCCGTGGCTGTGGGCGAGACGTTCTCCCTCTCGGCCGCTGAAGCGCCAGAACAAACCCGGATGAATCAGGAACTCGCACAGCGTCGAGGTAATCAGTCCGCCGAGAATCACCGTCGCCACCGGATAGAGGATCTCCAGCCCCGGCCGATGTCCGCCGATGACCAGCGGCACCAGGGCGATACCCGCCGTCAGCGCCGTCATCAGCACCGGGGCCAGCCGCTCCAAACTGCCGCGCTCGATCATCTGGCGGGAGAACGATTCGCCCTCCTGACGCATCAGGTGCAGGTAGTGGGACATCAGCAGGATGCCATTGCGGACACTGATGCCGGCCAGGGACACGAAGCCGACCAGGCTCGCGACTGTCAGCGTTTGCCCGGTCAGCATCAGGGCCGCCACGCCGCCGATGAATGCCACCGGCACGGCGTTCAACACTTGCAACACAATCCGCACCGACGGATACAGCACCAGCAGCACGACGAAGATGCCGCTGAGCGAGACAACTGACAGCCCCGCGATCACCAGCGTCGCGCGACGCTGGCTCTCCAGTTGGCCGCCGAACTCGATGAGATATCCCTCGGGCAGCGCGACCTTCTCGCGCACCGCCTGCTCGACCTCGGCCACGGCGCTGCCCAGGTCGCGGCCGTGGACCTGACAGCGAACCGCGAGTTGCCGACGGGCGTTCTCGCGCTTGACCTCGTTCGGTCCCAGGCCCTCTTCGACGTCGGCC
>JBBSDR010001404.1:0-2623 GCA_038240465.1 Gemmatales bacterium | reverse complement strand
TCCGCTCCGAAGACTCCGCGTCGCGGCTAACCCTTGTGCGATCCGGGCCGCGTTCCGCAGCCCAGATGTTCAATCCCTTCTCGATCGATCGACTTTTCTGAGCAGTAAACCGATCCTCGGGCCGTCCACGACGCTGACATCGACCTCGTAAGTCGCCACGAGCCGCATCGCAAGTTCGTCCAGATAGGACTCGGGCAGGTACTCCCCAAGACAGTTGAATCGGGACCCCTTTCCTTCTTCGTTTGGCGTGCAATCGACCAGTACGTCGTCTAATTCGGCGAACACGAACTCATCGTTGCTCATATTCTTCACCGAGTACCGCCCCTCGACGAAGCCGGTCATCAACTCCGAGACATGGTCGAGCAGTTCCTGCCGCAGTTGGGGAGTCGAATTGTTGACGTTGACGATCATCGTGCCGAACCCGTCCATCCCGGTGCCGGATGGGTTGTTCGAGAGCACGATCTTCACCTGGGGCCGGTGTCGCCTTGGGGCGACGAAGGTCGAATTGACCGACATGCTGAACCGTCCCGAATTCTTGATCTGCTCCATCACATGCTCGAACGAGACATGTTTAATTCCTTCGACCTCGAACTCGCCGACAAACTCGCCGAAGTCAATCTCATTGAATTCGACGTCCTCGAAAACTTCGACGCGCCGGTACACTGGCGGGTGTCCCTCGGGCAGTGGCTCCCCGTGGCCGTCGAGCAGGGTGCCGTCCCGCGCGCGGTCTATCACCAATGCCGTCCAGCCGTCGTACCTCGTGCCGCCGGTGAACATGATGCAGCCCTTCGGCCGGTAGGCTACCTCGACGTCGAACACCGCCGGTTGGGGACTGCCGGCGGCGTGGGGTCGCTCCTTGACAGAGACGAGACCGCACGAGCGGGGTTCCTTTCCTCGCCACTCCGCGCGGTTCAGAACTACCTTTCCCTGCGGCTGAAACCGGGACATGACGGCGATCGGGTCATCCGCCGACCGCAGCACAAACCGCAGCACGGACTGTTTCGGCCCTGTCAACTTCGGTCGCGCCGGCGGGTAGACGTACACCTCTTCAACCGGCATCCCGCCGACAGAGGTGAGCCGGCTATGCTGCCGCCCGCGAGCGGGATGACGCGGTTGGGCTTCCAGCAAATCACTGACGATGCGATGGCCTTCTCCGACCAACTTGACTTCGTAATCCTTCACGCGCACATCTTCAAGGGACCGGAGGACGCGGTAGACCTCACGGTAAGCGCCGATCGGTCCTTGTTCGTCCACCAGGGGGGTGGCAATGTAGAGGGACCAGCGGTCCTCGTCGGCCGACTTTACCCAGCCCGCAACGCGGACGCGAACGCCTGCCTGGACCAGCCGATCGAGCAGCCTTTCGCCGTCTCTGATTTGCTCATCTACCAGCGTGACTGTATCCACTTGAACACCCCATCCGGTTTGTGGCTGACCGCCTCGAACATCGCCCTGGCTTCGGGTTCGGGCCTTGTCTCGACGTAACGGGAGGTTTCCTTCCAGTCCTTCACAACGCCCCAGTAAGCGTGCAGAGCCGGATTCGCACTGCGTGCCGCGCCGAAGGCGGCGTCAAGATGGGCCAGGCCCACGAGATTCACCAGGTCGTGCGTCCTGCACCTGGCCAACTCCTTGAGGTATTTCCCTTCATCGTCGCCGAAGACCGCGTCGGACTCGGCCAGGTGGCGAAGCAGGCAAGCCTTTAGCCCGCACTCGATGACATATCCGCTCATGTAGTAGGCGGCCGCCCATCGCTTCCGCCCGAGCAGGGCTTTTGCGTCCTTCAATCGCTCCTTCGCGACCCTCTGGCATTGTGTTCGGTTCACCGCGTCAACTCCGAGCCAGGCACCGGCCCGAAGGCGAACTCATCGTCCCGTTCGCATCTGGGCGGGTTATTCCCACCAGCAGTATCGTATCACGACTCACCCACGAATGGCTACAACCGCCAAGGGCGGCCGTGTTGCGGGCGGGGCCGAGAGGTGGAACCGGGGGAGTGATCGACCAGACATGTCTCCCGGTGAACTCGCCCGCGCCTATTCCGTCGGATGGCTTGGTGTTCTCGAGTCCGCCGGTGTCGAGAAAGCGTTAAGCTGGTGGGTTCGGTGCCGAATCTGCGGTGATGCTGGAAAACACAGCCGAGACGATTGATACGACACCTTCAAGTGATTGGCGAAAGTCGTCAACGAGCAAGGATCGTAGCGGCGACCTGCGATGATCATTCGCACGGGTCGATGCATCACTTCCCATTCATCCACCACGATGCAGGATAGGCTGATCGCCAAGCGCTTCGGTCCCATCGACCGTGGCCTGCGGGGCCTGTCCTTTTCGGACTGCGTCCTTGTTGGTGGCTCGATTCGCGATGTGGTATAATGCAACGGTCGGCTGACAGGTTGTGGCGAGGGATGTTGTCCTCCGCACGGTAGAGAATGGCCTGCCCGGTTAGCCGCGACGCGGAGTCCTCGGAGCGGAGCGTGTCCAGCGTTATCGCGCCACACGCTCTTGGTTAGCCGCGACGCGGAGTCCTCGGAGCGGAGCGTGTCCAGCGTTATCGCGCCACACGCTCTTGGTTAGCCGCGACGCGGAGTCTTCGGAGCGGAGCGCGTCCAGCGAAATCGCGCGACGCGCTCCG
>JBBSDR010001403.1:0-2624 GCA_038240465.1 Gemmatales bacterium | reverse complement strand
CTTCGTCAGCCGCTGCCAGAACATCAAGGGGGAGACGAACGATCAACCCTGGGCCGGCAAGAAAGATGATGGCACTTTCATCTACAGCGCCGCCGGCGGCGGCGGAACGAAGGTGCAGGACAAGCCCGACGCCGACGGCGGCTTGCCGGGCTACGGCAGCATGACCTACGCCGGCATCAAGAGCATGATTTATTGCGGTGTCCCGAAGAACGACGCCCGGATCAAGAAGGCGTGGGACTGGATCCAGAAGAACTACACCCTCGAGAAGAATCCGGGCATGCCGGGCGTTCGGGCCGAGTGGGGGCTGTATTATTACTATCACACGATGGCCAAGTGCCTCGACGTGATGGACGTTGACGAGGTGGTCGATGCCAGGGGACAGAAGCACGACTGGCGCGCCGAGATGACGGCGGCCATCGCGAAGCATCAGGCGAAGAACGGCAGTTTCGTCAACGCCAGGGACAAATGGATGGAAGGCGACCCGAACATGGTGACGGGTTATGCCCTCATGGCGCTGAGTCACTGCAAGCCGAAAAAATGACCAATGACCAATAACCGATGACCAATGACCAATGCTGCTTGCCGCGCAGCAGCGCGATACGACGCAAGTCTTGATGTTTCTGCCTGGTCATTGGTCATTGGTCATTGGTCATTGGTCATTGGTCATTCAACCCGGAGACGATGACATGCCGCTGTCACTGCATCTCGTCGCTCTCACGCTCCTGGCCCATCCCGTTGAGGTCCGCGCATACGATCGCAGCATCACCGTTCGCCTGACCCCGACCGCCGTCGTCGTTGAGTATGTGCTTGAAGTCAACTCGCTGACGGCCCGCAATGATGTGCCGGAACTCGTGACCCGTGAAGAGATGGCACGGATCTTCCGCCCGGAGGAAGTCCACGAAGCGTTCGCCCGCGCCTCCGCCCCGGACCTCGCGAAGAACCTTCTCGCCCGCCTCGACGGCAAACCACTCAACTTCGTCCTGAAACAGCGCAAACATCAGGTCCTCGACCATCTTCGCTGCGAGTATCGCTTCGAGGCCGAGTGGAAACTCGAACCGGATTCGGAACACACCTTCACCTTCCGCGAGACGAACTACGACCAGGATCCGGGAGCGGTGCGGCTGGCGCTCGAAGTCGATCCCGCTCTCGGAATCCTCAAGTCGGTGCAGCCGGACGAGGCCCTCAAGAAACGTCCCCTCACCGACCTTCGCCCCGGCGATGAGCTGCGCCTGCGCAGTGCCTCAGCTTCGTTCAGGACCCCAGGCCCCGAGCGATTGCCGAACCCTCCGACCGAGGTGATGAGTGAGACGCAGCCGGCACCACAGCCGCCAAGCCCACCGGAACCTTCTGCGGCCAAACCCGCGCCGCGACAGTTGCACGATCTGCTCTTCAATTCAGACCTCGGCATTGTCGCGCTGCTCGGCCTGGCCGCCCTGCTCGGAGCGGTCCACGCTCTGACGCCGGGACACGGCAAGACGCTCGTCGCGGCCTATCTCGTCGGCCAGCGCGGCACGCCCTGGCACGCGATCTTTCTCGGCCTGGTCACCGCGTTGACTCACACCGGCGCTGTCCTCGTTGTCGCCTTGCTGCTGCCGGTCCTGTTTCCCAACGTCAAGCCGTCCGACATGCAGCAAGTGCTGGGCTTCATCGCCGGCCTGCTGGTCGCGGCCCTCGGCTTCTGGATGCTCAATCGCCGGCTGGCGGGCAAGGCCGATCATTTCCACATCGGCGGCGGCCACCATCATCACCACGCACCTGATGCGCCGCTGAACATCAAGGGGCTGATCGTCCTCGGCATCAGTGGCGGCATCGTTCCCTGCGGCGAGGCGATCATGCTGCTGGTGCTGGCGGTTCGCTGGGAGAGGCTGGAACTGGCGTTTCCGCTGCTGCTGGCCTTCAGCGTCGGACTTGCGGCCGTCCTCGTCGCCGTCGGACTCGGCGTCGTCTGGACGCAGCGATTCACGGCGGCTCACATCAAGAGCAAACGGCTCGAACAACTCATCCGCCTCTTGCCCATCGTCAGCGCCATCCTGATAACGGGAGTGGGGTTCTGGCTCTGCTACGACAGCGTTCACGGGACGGGGTCACACTAGCCCGAAGCGCAAGCGAGGGTCTCACAGCGCATGAAGGTCAAGGAACTGAGCGCTCGTCAGGTTCGCATTCCCCTTCGCAAGCCGATCAAGCATGCCTCGCACGCTCGCACCGAAACCGACAACGTTCTCGTCCGTTGCGTCCTCGACGACGGCACCGTCGGCCACGGCGAGGGCGTACCGCGCGAGTACGTCACCGGCGAAAGCATCGACTCCGCTCTCGATCTGCTGTCTCGCAGCGACCTCGCCTCCCAACTCGAAGACTGCGCCAGTTTCGCGGATGCCGTCGCGATGGCCGAGCGACTGCGCCTCGCTCCGGTCCCCGGCGACGATCGCGCTTGCCAGGGCAACGCCGCTCGCTGCGCCCTGGAACTGGCGATCCTCGATGCGTATGGCCGGCATGGACGCGAGCCGCTCTCGACCGTGACCCGGCTGCTGGCTCCCGAGTTGTTCGCGCCGCGCGACTGGGTGCGCTACAGCGGCGCCATCATGTCGGCGCGCGGCTTCAAGGCGAAGCTGGCCGCCTGGAGCATG
>JBBSDR010001402.1:0-2625 GCA_038240465.1 Gemmatales bacterium | reverse complement strand
GTATGTTCCTCCCGCAGAACGTCTGGACCTCTACGCTCTGACGGGGTTGCCCGTCCCACCCGAGGAACAGATCGCCGCAGATGCAGCCTATCAGGGACCGAGCGAGGGCCAGAAAAAGGGCCGAGAAGCACGATTCCGGCTGGTGGTCGTGGCGGCCTACGGCTACACCTGCGCCCTGACGCGCTATCGACTCACAACCATTGCCGGCGCGAGTATTGTCGATGCCGCTCATATCCATCAGTTCTCCGACTCCCGCAATAACGAGCCACAGAACGGCATCGCACTCTGCAAGAATGCGCACTGGTTGTTCGATAACGGACTCTGGACGCTGACGGACGACTACCGGGTAAAGGTCGCGACTGACGAGTTTGACGAGGCCGGTAGCGCGCAGCAACTCCTCCGCCAGCACGATGGTCAACCGATTTTGCTTCCGGCCAATACCGCCCTGCGCCCCGACCTCAAATATCTCGCCTGGCACCGAAGTAAGCGGTTCAAGGGATAGCCGACAGTGGATCGGCAACCTGCGCTGCGCGAGTGCCACTCATTTCTGAAGTTGCCCTTCCACTTTCTCTTCCTCCTCAGTGAGGGGAAGGCCAAGTTGTCGCTTCAGGACATTTCCGGTCAGGATGACACAGACATTTGCTTTCGATAGCCGTCCCCCAATCATCGCACGCCCTTCCCATTGGTGCGTGTTCGACCGTGTCCAGTCGAGTTTTTGCAGCGGCTTCAGCCGCGACTGCCAGGCAGTTGGATGCTGCTCGACCAACGCTCGGCCTGCTCGACCTAATGCGGCAAGGGCGATCGCGTGGGAATGAACGAACGTCTTGCGGAGTTCGGCTGGGCTTACTTCCCCCGCTTTCGCCCGCCCCCAGTCCTGAATATACCTCGACACCTCGGACCAAAAGTCCACCGCGAGAGTCAGTCGCGCTGAGAATGCTTCTTCTCCCCGGTCAGCGAGAAGCTCGCGGGTCGCGTGATAAAGCGCACTCAATGTGAAGAGCTTCCGAGACCGATTGGAAATCTTGCTCTGAACCATCTCCGTCATGTCCTCGAAAACCGCCACACGCGCCACGAGGGTGCGGACCAGTTTCGCCAATTCGTCGCGGTGATCGCAGAGAATGCTGCGCGACCGCGCCGAATGTGTTTCGTGCCGCTTCAAATCGGTAAACATCTGCTCGGCCCGGCGCAAGGCTGGGTCCACAAAAAGGACCAGCGAGATAGTTTCCGTCCCCAACTCGGGCTTGAGCTTAAGCGCGGCTTCGATGGCGGCTCGGCGGTGAAGACCATCGTGAAGAACGAACTGAGCCGTCATCGGGATCCTCAAATAGCCTGGACCAACCGCGTCTCCAGACGCTGATAGCTGCTCAAACTCGACTGCGACATCCACAGAAGCGGTCAGCGCCGAGAGGATATACGATTTTGGATGCCCTGTGAGATAACGCACCAGTTCCGGGATACGACCTCGGTTGACAATGCGTTGGAGTTGCAGTTCGGGCCGCAGGCGGGTGTTTTCAAGAGGAAACAAACGGGGGATGAGGGCTAGAGGACACATGGCGGTGAAGAACTGTCGGCCCGCCTGTACGCCGGAGACGGCGGGCAGTGTGTAATAAAAGGGTTCCATCTCACTCACTCCGTCCCTGTCCGCAGTGGGCGTTCCAAGGTTACAAGGGCAACAAGGGGCGGCACATTTCCACAACAGCGAGAATAGAAGCAGTGGGAACCTCCACCACCCCTGGCCCCCAGGAGATGCGGACGGCCGAGGCGATGAGGTCTTCTCCCAACCCCATTGCTTTCAGGACATGGCTCGGAGCGTAACTCGCCGCTGTGCAGGCCGCCCCGTTCGAGATCGCCAGCTCCTCACGGAGTGCCAGCATCAACGCCTCGCTGTCTACTCCGGGAAAGCTCACGTTCAGCACATGCGGCTGAGTCCGGCTCGGATCGCCGTTCAGTTCGTGTTCCACTGCCGCCAGGTCTCTCAACAAGTTGTCTTTCACTCGCGCCGCAGCCTCGCGCCGCTCTCGATACTCCAGCCCAGCGAGTGACGCCGCTTCGCCCAAGCCCACCACCAGTGGCACCGGCAGCGTTCCCGGCCGCAGTCCCCTCTCCTGGCCGCCGCCATACAGAAGGGGAGTCAGTGGACGTTTCTTGCCGCCCCGGCGACGAGTAACCAGCGCCCCGACGCCCTTCGGCCCGTAAATCTTGTGGCCGCTGATCGACAGGAAATCGCACTCCAGCCGCCGCAACGCATTGACTTCCTTGCCGAACGTCTGCGCCGCATCGACATGATAGAGGATGCCGCTGCCCGCCAGAAGGTCCGCGATCTCCTGCACCGGCTGCAGCACGCCCGTCTCGTTGTTGGCGTGCATCACCGTAACGAGCAGCGTGTCCGGCCGCAGCCGGGCCTCGATCGCGTCCGGCTCGACGTAACCGCCTGACGTCACCGGCGCCAGTTCGACCTCGAAGCCCGCCTCGCGCAGCCGGTCCAGCGGCTCCAGGACCGACTTGTGCTCGATGGTCGTCGAGAGAATGTGTCGGCGGCCGGTCTCCAGTCCGTGCCGCATCAGGCCGAGCAGCACGGCGTTGTTGCTCTCCGTGGCGCCGCTGGTGAAGATGATCTCTTCGGAG
>JBBSDR010001401.1:0-2625 GCA_038240465.1 Gemmatales bacterium | reverse complement strand
GGAATATACCAGGAATCGCGGCACGGTGAAGCGCAGGTGTCCGTCCTTCTCCTCCGCCTCGACGACGACCGGCTTCGGGCCCTCCGGCGTGCTGCACTCCACCCTGACAGCACGCTTGCCCGCCGGCAGCACGATGTCGGCCTTGACCTGATCGACGGCGATCGGCTTCTCATCGACGATGCCGCCGCCGGCACTGCGCTTCATGGCCGGCTCGATACGATTGTAGTTGACCAGATGCAGCGTCAACTCATCGCCCTTCGCCGGCCTGCTCATCGACACACGCACCGTTTTCGGCGCATCGAAACGGCTCAGTCCCGCTGCCTTCAGTTCTTTTTCCGCGTCCTTCACGCTGAGGACGCGCTGTCCTTTTGTCGGTTTCCTCAACCCCTCGACCACGGCGTCGTCGGGCAGCACGTCGAACAGGACGTGTTCGTCGAGCAGCTTCTGTCCCAGCTTCCGGAATGTTTCGACCGCTGTCAGGTCGCCCTCGAAGACGCGCGTCCGCGGATACAGCAGCACGACTTCGGCATGCGAGGTGTTCGCCTTGTAGAGCGCGTCGTTGTCGCGCAAGAAGCCATAGTAGCCGACGATCTCCTTGCGCGCCTCGGGATCGCGCTGGCGGGTGTAGAAGCCCATCGGGGCGCCCCCGTTGGCCGCCAGTTCCGCGATGGCGACACGAATGCGCGTACTCTCGTACTTCCCGAGGGTGTACGACTTGTTCCCCGAGGCGCCGCGGATGTAGCGCGCTTGCAGGGTGGCCTCGCCGAGGATGCCCTCTTTCAGATCGGTGAAATAAGCCGCATCGCCGGTCGAGTACCAGAGGTAATCCTCGTCCCTGGCCCAGAGCGACGCCGGCAAGAGACAGCGCTCGTCGCCCGAAATCTGGCTGAAATTGCCGAGATGGTTCCACTGGGCCACGATCAAATCCGGCTTGATCGAGCGGCCATACTTGACGAACACCTCGTCGAACGTCTTCTTGGTCGAGACCTGCGAGAAGCGCATCATCTCGCGCCGCAGAGGCGTTGACTGCTTCGGATCGTGCCAGCCAACGATCTCCTTGAAGGCGTGCTTGTCGAGGTCGCCGATGCCGAACTGGTCCTTCATCTGGGCCGCGGTGTAACGACTGCTCAGGTGCTGGCGAAAGCCTTTCTGACAGTGTTCGCACAGGCAACTGTGGCGATAGAAATAATTGGCGACGAAGCCATCGAGTCCGCGCTCGACGCCCGCCTTGAGCCAGGCCTTGAGGACGGTCTGCCAGTGCGGATTGTTCAGGCAGGCCCAGTGTTCTTTCATGCCGCCGATGGAGTAGGAGTTGTTGACGATCGGTTTGCCGTCGGCGTTCTTCTCCAGCAAATCGAGGGGATCGGCGACCGGTTTCTTGCCCAACGTCTTCTCGTCCCACAATTCGCGATAGAACTTGAAGAAGCCTGTCGGTCCTTTGGGAGTATCGGGATCGCCGACGAGGAATTCGACGTTGAAGTGGCCAATCGCCTTGACGCCGCGCTTGTGCAGTTCCTGGTTGAGCTTCTGCTGCCACTCGCCCAGCGGCTTGAGTCCCTCGACGGGAAAATGGCCCGGATAGCCCTTGCCATAAGGGGTGTGGGCCAGACTGTAGAAGTGAGCGCCGTAGAAGCCGACCTGGACCAGCTCCGGCTTCGCGTCGTCGATGAAGGCGAGATAATCGGGTTTGTCGTACTCGACCCAGTGAGCGAGCATGCGATTGAAGCGGAAGGGAGGCCGTTCGTCGGCGTTCAACGTGCCGGCCAGGAGCAGCAGGCAAAGGGAGAGGAAGAATCGCATGGCGTCCCTCACATCAAGGCGCTTATCTATTGAAACAGTTTCAAAACCTCTCTTGCCGCTTGCGGCTTGGCGGTCTTGCCCGCTGAGCCGCAAGCGGCGAAGACAGCGGCGCGGCAGTCAGAAACATACTCGATTGACCCGCGAGCGGAAAGCGGCCGTGTGCTATCATCCTGAAACGGACCTGGCCAGACGATGGGCCAATTATCTGTTGGGAGATGCCGATGTCTCGTTTCCTTGTCTCCTCGCTGCTGGCATTCTGCATGGGCGCCGGCATCTTCGCGGCCGAGCCTCTGCCGGCCGGCGCCGTGGCCCGGTTCGGCAGTCCACGCTTGCAGGACTTCACCATCGATCGATCCGCGACCTTCTCGCCGGATGGCAAACTGATCGCCACCAGCGGCGCGAACAGTCCCATTTGCGTCTGGGAAGTGGCGACCGGCAAGCGAATCCGCACGCATCCGGTTCGCGGTTCGGTCTTCGACCTCCGCTGGAAGCCGGATGGCAAGTTGTCTGCCGTCACCTTCTTTGGACACGATTCGTTCCTGATGCAGGAATTCGCCGCCGATCAGAAGCCGGACGCGAACGAGGAAGCGAAGATCGACGAGGAGGCTAGAAACCGGGAAAGACGAACCGAGAAGGCCCCCGCCAAGAAGGACCGATTGAATTACGTCTTTCTCTCAACTGACGGCCGCACTGTAGTTGCAGCCTGGCACGATCCGGGGAACACCCTCCAGCGCGTCGCGCTCTACAAGTTCAAGCCGGCCGTCTCTTCCGCGACCGCGACTGCCGAAAACACCATCACCCTGCCTTTCACTCAGCCCTTCGGTT
>JBBSDR010001400.1:0-2625 GCA_038240465.1 Gemmatales bacterium | reverse complement strand
CTTCTTCGAGTTGGGCCTGTGGGCCGCCTGGGGCATGTATGGCGACTGGGGCGGAGCGCCCTCCGCCGGCGTCGTCACCGGTCTCGCCCTGGTGGAAAACCGCCAGGTGATGATCGTCGCCAACGATGCCACAGTCAAGGCTGGCTCCTTCTTCCCGATGACCTGCAAGAAGGTCCTTCGCGCCCAGCGCATCGCGGGCGAAAATCACATTCCTCTCGTCTACCTCGTCGATAGCGCCGGCGTCTTCCTGCCGCTTCAGGAAGAGGTCTTCCCGGACGAGGACGACTTCGGCCGCATCTTCCGCAACAATGCCGTGATTTCCGCAGCCGGCGTTCCGCAGTACGCCGCGATCCTCGGCAACTGCGTCGCGGGCGGCGGCTATCTTCCCGTCCTGTGCGACAAGCTGCTGATGACGGAGGGCAGCGGCCTTTACCTGGCTGGCCCCGCCCTGGTCAAAGCCGCCATTGGCCAGACAGTCACCCATGAGGACCTCGGCGGCGCCGCCATGCACTCCGCTCTATCCGGCACGGTCGATTTCCGCGAGAAGGATGATGACGCCTGTCTGGAGCGGCTGCGCCGGCTGATCGGCCTGTTGCCGGAACTGCCTGTGCGCGTCGATCCCGGCCGTCCCGCAAGCCTGCCGCCGGCGAATGTCCTGCATCAGTTTGCCGTCCAGCCGCGTCAGGAATTCGACATACGCGATCTCCTTACCTGGATCCTCGACATCGGCGCTTTCGACGAGTACAAGGCGGAATATGGCCAGACGCTGGTCTGTGGTTACGGGCGTCTCGGCGGCGTGCCGGTCGGCGTCGTCGCCAACCAGCGCAAGCGCTGCCGTCCGGCTGAGGGGCCGATCCAGGTTGGCGGGGTGATCTACGTCGATAGCGCCGACAAGGCGGCCCGGTTCATCATGACTTGCAATCAGGAGCGGATGCCGATCCTGTTCTTGCAGGACGTCAACGGCTTCATGGTGGGCCGCGACGCCGAACATGCGGGCATCATCCGCGCCGGCGCCAAGCTGGTGAACGTGATTGCCAACAGCGTCGTCCCCAAGATCACGCTGATCCTGGGCGGCTCGTTCGGCGCGGGCAACTATGCGCTCTGTGGCAAGGCATTCGATCCGCGTTTTATCATGGCCTGGCCGACGGCGCGTTATGCGGTCATGGGCGGCGAGCAGGCGTCGGGAGTGCTGCTGGACATTCAGGTGTCGGCCCTGCGCCGGAGCGGTCACGAACCCGACGCTGTGGAAATGGAGGAACTGAAGAAGAAGGTGGAGGCAGGATACCGGGAGCAGACGGACGTGCGCTATGCGGCGGCTCGACTCTGGGTGGACAAAATCACGACGCCGGAGCAAACTAGGGCCGACCTGCTGGTGGCGCTGACGGCGGCGACCCGCCACGATGACGGCCGGCCCTTTCGCACGGGCGTCTTGCAGGTTTAGCCGCTCGCGGCTCGATCGTGATCTACACTTGCGATGGCACGATGTTGTCGCTCGAGTTATCCCGGTTCCCTGTCTGACGTGAGGATTTCCCTGTGAACCGACGCTTTGTCTGGAACCTGTTCAAGTATGTGCTGGCGTTCGGTGTGCTGGGGTTTGTCGTCTGGTGGAACTGGATGCCCGGGGACGAGAGCGGACTCGAGCATCTCTGGAACAAGCACGTCGTCCAGCGCGAACCGATCGGCGTTGGCTATCTGGCGCTCGGCTTCTCGCTCCTCGTCGCCAGTTCGCTGCTCACGCTGGTGCGCTGGTATTTCCTCGTCCGCGCTCAGGATTTGCCTTTCCGCATGAAGGACGCTTTTCGTCTGGGGTTCATCGGCTTTTTCTGCAACAACTTCCTGCCTGGCTCCGTTGGCGGCGACGTCGTCAAGGCGGCGGGAATCGCGCGCGGGCAGAAGCGGCGCACCGTGGCCGTCGCGACCGTCCTGATGGATCGCGCCATCGCCGTCTGGGCCATGGTCTGGATGGTAGCCATTCTCGGGGTCATCTTCTGGTCGAACGGCATGCTCGAAGGGGCCTCGGCGACGGCGGCGAAACGCATCGTCCGCTCGGCCTGTATCATTGTGGCCGCCAGCGCCTTTGTCTGGCTGCTGCTGGGTTTTCTGCCGCAGCGGCGCGCGGACAAGTTCGCCTGGCGGCTGTCGAGCATCCCGAAAGTCGGCCATTCCGCGGCCGAGTTGTGGCGCGCGGTATGGATGTATCGCTGCCGGCAGAAGAGCGTCTATCTCGCCCTGGTTCTGACATGGATCGGCCAGTTCGGCTTTGTGCTGGCCTTCTACTTCTCGGTGCTGACGCTGTGGGATCCGCAAGCCGGGCCGATTCCGACGCTGGCCGAGCATTTCCTTCTGGTTCCGGTCGGCCTGATCATCCAGGCAGCGCCGCTGTTCATGGGCGGGGCCGGTATCGGCGAGGCGGGGTTCGGTGGTTTGTATGTGTGGTTCGGCAGCGCCGCCGCCATTGCGGTTGTCGGCTCGCTGGTGATGCGTGTCTGCACCTGGACCTTCGCGATTATTGGTTTCATCATCGCTCAGAAGATGCAGCCCGCCGCCGCGCCGGAAGAAGAGGGATTACCCGCCCTGCAGCCTGCCTGCGAGTCGGGGGCTGCCTGATTGCCGCGTGCGGCTTCG
>JBBSDR010001399.1:0-2630 GCA_038240465.1 Gemmatales bacterium | reverse complement strand
TCAACGAGGGCCTGGTGCGGCTGCATCTGAACGAGCTGGCAGTGTCGGCCCGGCTGCTGCGCGACGTGCTGGACCGATGGCCCCGCGATGGCGGCATCCTCTGGGCGCTGGCCCTGTGTCTTTTGCGCGACGGCCAGGCCGACGAGGCGATCGATCTGCTGCGGCGCGTCCTGAACGACGCGCCGTCCCACCGCCGCGCCCGGACCGCGCTTGCTCTCCTTGATGCCCTGGCGGGTTCGAGCGCTGCCGCTCACGAGTTGCTGAACGAAGGCAAGGACATGCCGTCGCGAAGAGGGCTGGCCGCGGCCTGCCTGTTCCGTGCGGCCCAGGCGGACGACCTGCCGGCATGGAACCAGTGCTTGACACTTCTGGAGGGACTGTTCACCTTCCTGCCTTCCCGGGCAAGAGTGGAGCAACAACCACTCGCCGCCGCGGAGGAGCAGCAAACCGGCCTCCCTGTTCCCTCTGAACCCGAGCCGGAGAAGCGGGAGGAGGACGCTCCTTCTTCTATCCCGGCATCGTGGGCCGAGGCGCTGCTGCTCAAGGATTACTGTCCGTCGGGTCTGCTGGGGTGCAACGATCTGTTTCTCGCCTCGACAGATGGCAGGCCGCTGATGCTGCTCGTGGATGGCTCGCCGGGTCCTGGCGCGGGCCGCGGGTCGCAGCCGCGGCGGCGGCTGTTCCAGCTCCTGGCCGGCATCTGGCCCATCCTGCGCGAACTCGAACCGGAGGCGTTACTGCAGCGTCTGAGCGAGGAGTTGCGGCAGGCCAACCAGGAGGGCAGCAGCAGTATGCGCTGCTCGGCCGTTGCCTGTGCGGCGGGAGCGGCGGCTGGCGAGTGGCTCCTGGCCGAGGCCGGCGACACCAAGGCGTTTCGCGTTGAGGAACAAAAGGCCCAGCCGATCTGGACCGAAGGACTGCCCACTGCGAACCACGAGGTCGATAGCCCGCTCGGCACGCGCCGGCCCCTGATCCGCTCGTGTGTGCTGACGCTCGAACCGGGCCAGCCGCTGCTGATGCTGACCGACGGTGCTTACGCGGTCCTTGTCGCCGCGGGCTTGCTTCAGCCGGATGGCTGTCTGGCCGGCGACCTGGCCGGCCGTTTCGACGACTGGGTGCGCCGCCACGGTGCCGACGATGACGCCACCCTGGTCCTGTTCCGTGTCCCTGCTTTGCAGGAGGTCTGCCATGCGCCTGAAGATCGTCAGTCAGCGCCAGTTGGACAACACTTTTGAGCTGGTGGTCCTGGACTCCCTGCAAGGCTGCGCCCTGGAGGGAATCGCCACCAACAACGTGCTGATCCCGCACATCAGTCTGCGCAACTTGCCCAACGAACACGACCTGCTGGTGCTGACGCGGGGGCGGGTGTACACGCTCGACACCAAGGCGCTCAAGGCCGGCTACTATCGTGGCCCCAGCGGCGGCGACTGGGAATACAGTCTCGATCGCACCGACTGGAAGTCCTGTACCTTCACGGCTCATCCGCGCACGATCGCCTTCAAGAAGGGCCGGGCCGTGGAGACGTTCATTCGTGAGAACCTGGCCAAAGGCGACAGCATGCCCGAGGTGGTATCCGTCATCGTGGTGCCGGACGAGGCGAACGTGGAGGAACTGGGCTGGCGCGACGACGGTACGACGGAGACCGGGGCCCGGCTGCTGCTGGCGTCGCGGAGCGAGTTATGCGGCATGCTGGAGGCCGACTCGCAGGCCCATCCGCAACGCAATCCCTCGGTGAAGGAGTTGGCCGACCTGTTCGGCGTCGAGCAGACGAAGGACCGCCGGACCCTGCCCTGCTATCTCGACGAGCATCTGCGCGTCGATGCTTTCCTGGCGCGACTGCAACTGCCGGTGCTGCGTTATCTCTATCGCGGGTATCACGGTCAGTGGCGCCGGCCGGTTCGTATCGAGGTCCTTCCCAAGTTCAACGCTCCGGAGAGCGTCGAGGAGCAGATCCGCGCGTTTCGCAGCAACATCCTGGCTCTACAGGACCTGCGCCATGAGGCGATTTTGCGGCTTCACGGCCATCACGACACGCCGACGAGTCTGATCGTTGTGAGCGAGTTGTTCAGCGAGTTGACACTGATGGACGTGATCGAGGAACGGCGGCTGAACTGGGAGGAAGCACGACAGGTATTCCGTCCGGTGGCCGACCTGCTGCAGCATGCACATGAGAACGGCATCGTCCATCGCTATCTGGATCCGACGTGCATTCTGCTGAAGGAGGGCGACTTCACAAAGGTTCGGGTCCAGGGCTTTTTCGGCGCCGTGGTTGGCGGACTGACGACGGTCCGGGGCGGCAAGGACAACCGGGGCCGAGACGACGAGCAGGAGGAGACGAGCAATCCCTTTCTGTCGCCGGAGCGTCATAAGGGGGAGCAGCGTCGCGGCCCATTGCAGGACGCATACTCAGTGGGCCGCTGTCTGGCCGCCGCGTTGACGGGTTCGCCGCTGCGTTTGCCGACGACGAAGGAGGTTCCCGCTGAGGTCGAGGGCGTGATCGCGCAGTTGGTCAGTTGGGTGCCGGAGGAGCGAGCGCCTGCCTGGGCGCGGCTGCGAACGCTGCTTGCGTGACCTGACGAACGCTCGCCCAGGTCACGCTCTTGGTTAGCCGCGACGCGAGTCTTCGAGCG